>JAZNWX010000168.1:0-9140 GCA_045593575.1 Eubacteriales bacterium
AAAGAAGCCATCAGCTGATGGCTTCTTTTTTTACATATTCAGCATCCAGATGCCGAAATTGAGATAACCCGCAAACGCAACCCAAATTGCATAGGGAATCTGAAGATATGCAGCAGGTTTATTCACTCTAAAATAGCAAACGATGGTTTTGATGATAAAAAACAGTAATCCAAGCAACCAGAAGAATGCGAATCCAAACCACTTAAAGTTAAAGAACACGATGCTCCACAGAAAGTTAAAGAATAAACTGATCGCATATGCACGCAATCCCATCTGTGCCTCGTGAAAATTGTCCTCTCGATGCGTATAAACTATTGCCGCACTTATTCCCATCAAAACGTATAGTATTGTCCAGACAATTGGAAACAGCATGGACGGTGGAGATAAGGGAGGCGTTGTTACCTCATTGTAAAGATCCATATTTCCCATAGTCAACAGGGCAGATAATCCACCTACAGCAAGTGCAATTACAATTGAGATCACATAGGGTTTAATTTTCTTCCACATAATAAGCTCCTTTCTTTTTTTACTTATTATATGAAAAAATCCCACGGTCAATGCCGTGGGATTAAATTTTACTTAATAAAATCAAGAATATCCTTCATTACTTGATCGCGTGAGACGTCATTGAGTATTTCGTGACGGTTTCCGGGATAGATTATAGTTTTAACATCAGCACCGTTTTCAATCAACTTCTTTTCAACTGTGCGAACGCCCCTTTCGTATTCACCCACCACGTCATCCTGACCTGATACAAGCAAAATTGGCATTTTCTTGGCAACATCCTTGAACCAGACGTCTTTATTGGCATCGTGTGTCAATGAGATCAGATCGTGCATTGCTGAAACGGTAAAATGGAAGGTACAGAATTTGTCAGCAGCATATTTATCACGAATTGATTTGTCCGTAGTTAACCAAGCGTGAGGATCGTTTTCGTCCTTGAACCTTGCGTTATAGGATCCGAATGCAAGAAAATCAACGAGCTTTGAGATATGTCTTGGCCCTCGGATCGCACGTATAAATCTTGAAAGATATAAACCGAATACAACTATTGGCATAGGGCCACCTGTACCCATAATAATAAATTTATTTGGTGTAACGTATTTTTGAACAGCCATACGTGCTACAAATGAGCCCATACTGTGTCCCATAAGGAAATAAGGATGCTCACCGTATTCAGCAAAAACGGCATCAGAAAACACCTTCACGTCATGTGCAAGAAGGTCATCACCGTTGCGTGCCGCAATAAAACCGAGCTCGCTGTCGTCTTTTGCTGTATATCCGTGACCAAGATGGTCATATCCAAATGCTATGTATCCGTTTTCGGCAAGAAATCTCATAAAATGGTCATATCTTGCAATATGCTCTGTTTTTCCGTGAACAATCTGGTAATATCCTTTAATATCACCGTCGGGAAGATATACTTTACCTGCAAGCTGATTTTTACCGTTTGATGAAGGTACCTTTTTTTCTATAATACTATAATTCATAACGAACTCCAATCAATGTTTTTTGCAGGCACTTATCGCATTTGCCCAGCCCATAAGGAGATTATCCCTTTTTTCTTTATCAATATTGGGAATAAAGACAGCATCACGCTTTACAATGCTTTTCAGCTCATTTCTGTCCTTGAAAAAGCCGACTGCAAGACCCGCAAGGAAAGCGGCACCCTGTGCAGTTGCCTCGGTTGTTTTAGGTCTTACAACTGATACGTCGGAAATGTCGCTTTGGAATTGCATAAGGAAATTATTAGCCGAAGCACCTCCGTCAACCTTCAGTGATGAAAGATAAACACCCGTATCCGCTTCCATAGCACTAATAACGTCATTTGACTGATAAGCGATTGATTCAAGTGCCGCACGGATGATGTGGCAAATGTTTGTTCCTCTTGTGAGACCGGTGATCGTACCTCTTGCGTGCATATCCCAGTGTGGAGCGCCAAGTCCTGCGAATGCGGGAACAAGATAAACTCCTGCACTGTCAGAAACCTGACAGGCGAGATTTTCGCTGTCCTGAGATCTGTCAATAACCCTCAGCTCATCTCTGAGCCATTGAATAACAGCACCGCCAACGAAAACGGAGCCCTCAAGAGCATATTCTGTTTCTCTGCCTTTTTCAGTTGCGGCGATTGTGGTGATAAGTCCGTTTTTAGAGCTAATTCTTCTGTTGCCTGTATGCGTAAGAAGGAAACAGCCCGTACCGTATGTATTCTTGGCCTCACCGTCCTCAAAGCAGCATTGACCGAAGAGAGCAGCCTGTTGGTCACCTGCAATTCCGCAAATGGGGATCGAGGCACCCATTACCTCAACGTGACCGTAAATTTCACTGCTTGAGCAAACCTTTGGCAATATTGATTTGGGAATATTAAGTATATTAAGTAGCTTATCGTCCCATTCGCCCTTTTCTATATTGTAGAGCATAGTACGTGAAGCATTGGTAGGATCGGTAACGTGTATTCTTCCGTCCGTGAGCTTCCAGATTATCCAGGTATCAACCGTTCCGAAAAGCAGCTCACCGCGTTCAGCCATTTCGCGTGCACCCTCGACATTATCAAGAATCCACTTTATTTTAGTTCCGCTAAAGTATGCGTCAATGAGAAGTCCCGTTGTGTTTTGAATGTATTCCGAATATCCGTTGTAAACCAACTCATCGCAAATATCAGCAGTTCTTCTGCATTGCCAAACTATAGCATTATAGATGGGTTTTCCTGTATTTTTGTTCCATATGATTGTAGTTTCACGCTGATTGGTGATTCCGATACCTGCTATCTCATCGGGGGAAATATCGCTTTTTGCGATACATTCAGTTAAGGTGGCATACTGATTAGCATAAATTTCCATAGGGTCCTGCTCAACCCAACCCGGTTGAGGATAATATTGAGTAAATTCGTGCTGTGATGAGCAAATAATATTACACTCTTTGTCAAACAAAATACTTCTTGCACTTGTTGTGCCTTCATCAAGAGCTAAAATATATTTTTTCATAATGCCTCCTTTAACCAAAAAATACATATTAATTAATTCTAACATAATTTTACTGAAATTTCAAGAGCAATATCCTGTTTGGGAGTAATATTTTTACATTTTTTCTCATAAATTTTATCAAGAAGGGTGTGAAAAGATTGTTATACACAAAAATCAAAGAAATAATACCTCAAAGACTTGTAAAAGAAATCGAGAAAATTATCAATGATGAAAGCATTATTGAAGAGATAAGAATAAGAAGAAGCAGACAAGCATATATAGTTTCAGAGGGGCGTAATTTGATTGTAAATTTCGTTGCAACAGATGAGGAAATGCTAAGTATTCTTAAAACAGTTTCTCATTATTCGCTTTATGCATACAGAGATACCATATCGCAAGGATACATCGCTCTTGAGGGTGGAGTAAGAATTGGGATAATAGGCAAGGCAAGTGTCGAGAACGGAAGTATTATCGGAGTATATGAGATAAGTGAATTTGCGATAAGATTACCCCACGTGATAAGAGTTGATTGCAGCAGAATTATAGAACTGAGTGAAAGAGGCTCCGTTTTGATATACTCGCCCCCCGGAGTGGGAAAAACCACCTTGCTGCGTTCAATGATATATAAGTTATCACAGGGATATAGAGCAAAAAGATGTGCTGTTGTTGACACAAGGGGAGAATTGTGCTTCGATCTTGACAACTCTGATTTACTTGTCAGTATTTTATCGGGGTATCCGCGAAAAAAAGGCATTGAGATTGCAGTTCGCACTATGAATCCCCAACTGATTTTTTGTGATGAAATAGGTGATGAGAAGGATGCTTTGGCACTGATAGATGCTCAAGGTGCGGGAATACCCATAATTGCGAGCTGTCACGGTTATTCGATCTCTGACATCCTGTCCCATACCGGAATACATAATCTTCATAAATTCGGAATATTTAAATACTATGTTGGGATCACCCGTGGAAATAACAGGGATTTTCTTTATGAAATAAAGACGTGGGGTGAAGCAAATGATCTTATACAAAATAGTCGGTAGTGGGAGTATTATAGTTTCTGCACTGATAGTATATTTGGAAATTCAAAAATATGAAAAGCTGAAAATCAAGCAAGTAGATTCATATATATCTTTTATTGAATACATAAAAAATCAAATTGAATGCTTCCTGTTGCCGATCGACGTAATAATACATAATTGCAACGAGGATATAATAAAAGCCTGCGGAATAAAAGCCGATTATAAGAAGGCAGAAAAATTAGATGACCTGTTGCAGACGGCAGTTTTTTACTGTGACGAGGAGTGCATTAATTTGATCAAGCAATTTTCAAGCGATTTTGGGCAGGGGTATATGAAAGCACAGCTTCATTCCTGCGATTATTACCGTGCGGAGCTTATCAAACAAAGAGACAAGCTGAAAGAAAAGAGCACGAAAGATAAAAAGCTGAGGTTTACACTGTGTCTTTGCTCTGCCTTTTCGCTGATAATCTTACTGATATAAAAGGAAAGGAAAAATTATGGAAATAGGACTGATTCTGAAGGTTGCGGGAGTTGGATTCATCGTATCCGTTGTTGCACAAATACTAAATAAATCGGGACGGGACGAGCAGGGAATGATGCTTATAATTTCGGGAATTATAGTGGTATTTTTTATTCTTGTCGGGGAGATGGGCGATCTCTTTGAGCAGATCAAGGATGTGTTTGAACTTTGAGTGATAGCTTTAAGATATGTGCTGTCGGCATTGTTTTTGCCATAATTTGCGTGCTTATAAAAAATTACCGTGGGGAATTTTTGATCCCCGTACGGTTGGCTTCAACAGTTGTGATATTTGGAGTTGCAGTGATTTTAATTTCACCCGTAATCAAGTTTTTAAACAGCATTATGGGACAAACTCTGCCACTTGAATATATGGAGATTATTCTGAAAACACTTGCTATTGCATATATGACGCAAATATCCGGTGAACTATGCCGTGAATGTGGTGAAAACAGTATCGCCTTTGGAATTGAAACTGTGGGAAAGATTGAAATTGTAGTGTTGAGCTTACCTTTGATCAGCAACGTTATCATAATGTCAAAGGAGTTCCTCGAATGGTAAGAAAAATATGTATTATTCTCATTTTTCTGTTTTTATTAATGCCCACACTTACAGTTTTTGCTAAAGAAGAAACTCAAATACCCGATGAATATGACGATATGCTCGATTCCTTGCCCGACGATATTGCAGATGTGCTGCCTGAAGAGATTTTTTCTGACAATGTTGAGGATATAGCACTTGGAACTCAGCAGATGACCTCGTGGGATTATATTTTTGACACTTTCTTTGATTTATTGGGACTAAACGTTAAATCACTTACCAAAACCTTATCAATAATTATCGGACTTTTGGTGTTGATTTCACTTTTGAATATGCTTAAAAACAGTACTCAAAGCATCGCCACAGAACGAATAATAGAATTGGTAAGCGGGGCAGTAGTAGTTGCAACGGTGCTTGAAATTTCGCGTGAGCCCTTGCAAAGAGCCGTTATGCTGCTTGATGAAATGAAGATATTCACAAATACCATCTCGCCCGTAATTTGCTCAATGTATGCTATGGGTGGCAACGTCACTAAAGCGTTTGTACATAATTATGGCTTAATCGTGTTTTTGTCCATTCTCGAAAATATATGCGTAATAGCACTTGAAATGATACTCGGTGTGTGTCTTGGTATTACTCTTGCATCTTCATTTGTCGGAGAGGCAAATATGATGCCACTGAGCAATTCAATCAAAAAAGCATTTACCTTCTTTATAGGAATGATAATGCTGATTTTTACAACGGTAATATCAACACAGAATCTGCTTGCAAGCAAAGCGGATACATTAAGCTCCAAAACTGCCAAAATGATTGCCACGCAAATAATACCGGTTGTAGGCGGCACAATCGGCGAGTCCTTGAGAACTGCGGGTGCAAGCATAGAGTATTTGCGATCAAATGTGGGTGTTGTACTGATCGTTATTCTTTTACTTATGGTATTGCCCACGTTTATCTCTATTGCACTGTATAGATTGGGCTTTATTATTGCCAATGCTTTTGCCGGGCTTTTGGGATGCGAGAAGGAGGGGAAGATGTTTCTTGAGATTTCAAGCATTTACGGATACGTGCTTGCGATAATTTCAATCTGTGCAATTACGCTTTTACTTCTTATTACGGTGTTTGCAAAATGCTCATCTCCCTTACTGTGAGGTGGAATATGAGTACATATTTGATAACCGTTATTACAGTTTCTATTTGTGTTGGCGTGTGCAATATTATCTCGCCCCATCTCACTTCAATTTCCAAATACAGCAAAATGATAGGGATGCTTGTCGTTCTATGTGTTATTATCTCTCCTCTGAAGGAAGTAATGAATATCTTTAACGAGAACGGTTTTGAGGGAATAAAAGATGATTTACTGAATTTTGATGAAGATGATCAAAGTAAATATGATGAGATATTTAAGGATTATCTTAATTCATTTTCCGTGGAAGAGGTAAAAACTGCCATGGAGAATATTTTGCTTGAGGAGTTTGAAATACCGTCTGATGAGTGTGACATAAGCATTTATACGGAATACCGTGAGGGTAAGCTGTGTCCTTCGGACGTTCAGATTCTGCTCTCGGGCAAATCAATTTTTAAAAATCCATATATCATAGAGGAGCATTTTGAAAAGCTGCTCGGGTGTAGTACCAGAGTGCTGATAAAATAGACGGAGGTCGCTGTGAACAAAAAGAACATTGATTTTTTTGGATACATAAAGGATAAAAAGAATACGTTGATAATTATTGTTTTACTTGCTTTGGGACTTTTACTGCTTATTTTGCCGGGAGAAATAAAAAATAAGGATTCCTCGCAAACGGAAGAAGAGCGTCTGTCGAATTATATAGAGAATCTTGAAGAGAAGATAGTGTCGTTATGCTCAAAAATTCAGGGTGTATCGAACGTAAGCGTTACCGTATATCTCGACTCAGGGTTTGAAACGGTTTATGCATATAATGAGCAGAGTAAGGCAACCTCAAACGGTATTAATTCAGAGAAAAAGTATATTACAATAGGATCGGGAAACGATGAGAGTATGGTTTGCATAGTTGAGAAGATGCCCAATATATGCGGTGTCGCAATCGTCTGTAAAGGAGGTGGAAATCCGCTTATTGCAAATCAACTCATAAATCTTATATCATCGGCTTACAACGTGCCGAAAAACAAGATATACGTTGCAGAAGGAAAAAAGTAAGCATTATATGTTCTAAACTGTGAAAGTGTGAATATACATATAGTGTACTTCAAAACGAACGGAGGAGTTTTATGAATACAGAAGAAAAGTACGAATTAATTGAAACTGAAGAAGAAGAGGTAAGCGTGCTCGATAGAGTTAAAGATTTTTTTGCTAAGGTAGGCAGAAGAAATTTAATTATTATTGGTGCGGTGCTGCTCGTGGGAGTAGCAATATGCTTAAATTGGGTGCTTTTTGCCGATAACGGTGACGGAGGCTATGATTACTCTGACGGCAGCGGAGCTACGGGCAACGAGCTTGAGAACAATGAAACAAGCGAAGTGCTTGCATATTTTGCATCCACTCAGGTCAGCCGTGACAGAGCGAGAGAAGAGGCTCTTGCCGTATTGCAAACGGTGGTTGACAGTGCCGATACGGACAGTGCAGAAAAGGCACAGGCACTTGAGGATATTGCAACAATTGCTAATAATATCGAAGCTGAAGCGAATATTGAGGCGATGGTTATGGCAAAGGGCTTTGAACAGTGTGTTGCAATTATCAATGACGGTATGTGTACTGTAGTAGTAATGACAGACGGACTTTTGGCAAGTCATATGTCACAAATTAACGAAATAGTGTATGAGCAAGCAGGAATTAAACCTGTGAACGTTAAGTACATACAGAAAAACTAAATCAAAGCACCGACGGTTGTCGGTGCTTTTAGCATAAGGAGGAAATATGAATATAATCAGTACCGAAGATTTGAGAAAAAAAGAGATAATAAATCTTTGCGATGGCTCGCGACTCGGTTATGCGTGCGATTTTGAGTTTGACAAATGCAACGCACAGATTGTGGGACTGATTGTGGAAAGAAGCAGCGGTTTTCTGGGATTAGGATCAACGGATTCGGCAGTTATTCCTTGGTGCAAAATTGAATGTATAGGCGAGGATACCATTCTTGTAAGATTCAATTCAGCAGAGCTTCAGGCATTTTGTCGCAAGAAGAAAAAGAAGTTGTTCGATTAAAATTGTTAATAATTTGTAAACTTTAGGGCTTATCTGTTGAAATAAATATATAGTATATGTTATAATCTTTTGTAATTGTGCGGCAGAGCCGTGCAAAATTTAAAAATACACACACAGAGGCACGAAACAATGCCGGTGTTACTGAAAAGTGATTGCGATTGTTCGCTTTCTGTGGTGGAAAAAACCGAAGGAGGACATTAAAAATGTCAGTTATTTCAATCAAGCAGCTCCTTGAAGCTGGCGTCCATTTTGGACATCACACAAGAAGATGGAACCCCAAGATGAGTGAGTACATCTTCACAGAAAGAAACGGTATCTACATCATCGACCTTCAGAAAACAGTTAAGAAGTTTGAAGAAGCTTATATGTTTGTACGTGATATCGCAGCAGAAGGCGGAAACGTTCTTTTCGTTGGTACAAAGAAGCAGGCAACAGATGCTATCAAAGAAGAAGCTACACGTTGCGGTATGTACTATGTAAATGTTCGTTGGCCCGGTGGTATGCTCACAAACCACAAGACAATTAAAAGATCCATCGCTCGTCTTAACGCACTTACAAAGATGCAGGAAGACGGCACATTCGATCTCCTTCCCAAGAAGGAAGTTGCTATGAAGCAGAAAGAGATCTTCGACCTTGAAAAGAGCTACGGCGGTATCAAGAATATGGATACACTTCCTGCAGCAATTTTCATCGTTGACCCCAAGAAAGAAAGAAATGCAGTTCTTGAAGCAAAGAAGCTCGGTATTCCGGTTGTAGCTATCGTTGACACAAACTGTGACCCCGATGATGCTGATTACGTAATCCCCGGTAACGATGACGCTATCCGTGCTATCAAGCTCATCTCCTCTGTAATTGCTGATGCAGTTATCGAAGGCAGACAGGGCGAACAGACAGTTGCTGAAGAAGCAACAGAAGTA
>JAZNWX010000169.1:0-1841 GCA_045593575.1 Eubacteriales bacterium
ACGTTCTTTGAAACGTCATTGAGCTTGTTTATATCGTAAAGACAGCCCGAGCTTGACATCTTCTTTAAGGAGAAGGGAAAGTCGGTGTACTTTTTATCGGGATTTTGTGCGTGCCAATCCTCGTAGTTGGAGTTGAGCAAGGTCATAACGTACTCAACAACGCAGTCCTTGTCATAGCCGAGCTCACGGTAGTACTCCATATTGGAGCCGAGGTCACGCTTTGAAAATTTCTTCTTCGAACCGTTCTCGCCCATCTGCATAATGGGGGAGATGTGTGCATATTTGGGAAGCTTGAATCCGAGATAGCGGAAGAGCATAATGTGACGTGACAAACTCGCATACCACTCGTCACCGCGGATTACGTGAGTTGTACCCATAAGGTGATCGTCGATCGCGTGTGCAAAGTGGTAGGAGGGAACTCCGTCACTCTTGAGAAGCACTTCATCACGGTCATTTTCGGGAAGCTCACGGTCGCCTTTGATAAGGTCGGTGAATTTTATCTTTTTATCGGGGTCACCGTCTGAGAGCATACGGAGAACGAAGGGATCTCCCGCTTCAAGATGTGCCTTAACTTCTTCAATAGTGAAGTTACGGTTTTTGAGCATTTCTTCCTTCTGCTCGCCTTGATCCTCGTGCCAATCTTTCGCCTTGACCTCTGCCTTTTTGTCTATTGAGTTGAGTGCCTCAAGCTCTTCCTTGGTTGTGAAAACGGGATATGCTTTTCCTTCCTCAACGAGTTTTTTAGCGAAAACGTGATAGATTTCAACTCTCTTTGACTGCTTGTAGGGGCCGTAATTACCGCAATCGGTGAGATTTCCGTTTTCGTCAAGAATTGCACCCTCGTCAAAGTTTATTCCGTAATAATTGAAGGTCTTAATCAAGCTTTCCGCCGCACCTGCAACCTCTCTTTTTGCGTCCGTGTCCTCAATTCTGAGGAAGAAAACACCACCGCTTTGATGAGCAAGACGTTCACCAACGAGTGTGGGGAAGAGTCCGCCAAAGTGAACAAAGCCTGTAGGGCTGGGAGCAAAACGTGTTACCTTAGCACCCTCAGGAAGCTGACGGGCGGGGTATGCCGCCTCAATTTCCTCGGGAGTCTTAGTTACGTGTGGGAAAAGTAAATCTGCTAAAAGCTTGTAATCCATAGTTTATATTATCCTTTCGGTTTATATCAGAAATAGTATTTTATATATTCGGCTGCTGATCTGAGTGTGGAGTTTTCTCCGTGTCCGGGATAGAGCCGGCGGTTTTCACTCTCTGCCATTCTCATAAGGGAGTGAAGGGAAGCTTTAAGTGCCGACAGGTCACCTCCGTAGAGATCATAGCGACCGAACCCCTGGGCGAAAATTGTGTCACCCGAGATGAGTGAGTCACCCGTATCAAAGCAAACGGAGCCCTTTGTGTGTCCCGGAGTGTGAAGCACCTTGATTTGTTCGTTGCCGAGTGGGATGAGGTCACCGTCGTGCAACAAAACCTCTGCCGGTTGAATGGCAAAATTCTGACCTGTGAACGTGCGATAAGCATTTTTATCGCCGTCTGTAAGCATTTCAGCATCCAGCTCGTGGATATAGAGGGGAACATCCGTCGCATCACGCAGCTGTTGAGCACGGAAAATGTGGTCGAAGTGACCGTGTGTCAGGAGTATTCCTTTAAGTGTCAATCCCTTTTCGCTGAGCTTAGAAAGTATCTTTTTTTCAGAAATAGAGGGATCCACAACAAAAGCATCTTGTTCGGAGCGAACGATATAGCAATTTGAAGCAAACCCTATGGGAGCAAGAGCAATTATCTCCATATTTCCTCCAAAATATAATTAATCAGTATATTATAACATAAAAAAAGCG
>JAZNWX010000170.1:0-3980 GCA_045593575.1 Eubacteriales bacterium
CATTATCAAAGCTCTTGGTAGGGAACATATGCCCGTTATTTTCTGTAATCAGATATGGTTTATTATTAGAAGTTATTTTTTTCTTTGGAGAGCAACCCGGCTGCTTTCCGTCGTGCAAAAAATCATTGTATGTGTAAACGTCCTCTAAAAGCTCGCTTTTGGCAAAGTTTCTGACACCGCCCGTCTGTCTTGTCGGATCAAGTCGATGAGCAATTTCATTGGTTGAGGTATAAAAATCGTGATCATCACGCGACTCGTTGATTCTCACTCCCCAAATAACAATTGACGGGTGATTTCTGTACTGAAGAACCATTTCTTCAACGTTCTTCAGTGCTTGTGCCTTCCATACACTGTCACCTATGTGTTGCCACCCGGGAATCTCAGTAAATACAAGTAAACCGAGCTTGTCACATTCGTCAATAAAATAATGCGATTGAGGATAGTGCGAAGTTCTGACCGCATTTACACCAAGCTTTTTGAGTACCCTCGCATCATCTCTTTGCATCGATTCTGGCATAGCATATCCGACGTAGGGATAGCTTTGGTGACGGTTAAGGCCCCTGATCTGAACTCTCCTTCCGTTCAAGAAGAAGCCGTCGTTTGTAAATCGTGCTTTTCTGAAACCAATTTTTAATTCGTGAACGTCAAAAATCTTATTGTCAATGATAAGCTCCGTGCGTAAAAGGTAACGGTTGGGATGCTCAATATCCCAAAGCTTTACGTTGTTGATGTATGCAAAAAGTGAAAAGCAGTTGCTTTTAACTGATTCTTCTTTACTGATTGTTGGTTGAATCACTTCATCGCAAAGGGAAAGAATATTTTGCTTGATTACAGCTCCGCTTGGTAGAGAGCCGTCAATGGAAATTCTGGTCTCGAGCTTGCCCGAATATTCGGGAATAGCAAAAATATCCTTGATATAGCAGCTTTCTTTGACATCGATATAAACGTCACGGTAAATGCCCCCATAGGTCATATAATCGATTACATTTCCAAAGGGAGGTATATTCAGATTCTCTCGCGAATCGAGCTTAACAACTAAAATATTGTCCTCACTGATCTTCAATTTTCCTGTTAATTCGAGGGTGAAAGCAGTATATCCCGAATAATGCTCGCCGATTTTTTCACCGTTTAAAAACACCTCGGCATAGTGAGCTGCACCGTCGAATGTTATAAAAACTCTCTTTTGAGCCCACTCTTCAGGTGCAAAAATTACTTTGTGATATGCACAAAGCATCTGATATTCTTCCTCGCTGAAATAATTGAAAGGTAATTCTTTTGTGGTGTGAGGAATGCAAATTCTTTCCATAGATGAATCGGTTGATCCCAAAGTATATTCATCTTTGTATTCTTTGGAAAAAAGCCAATCGTTATTGATATAAATCCTGCTCATAATTTACCTCCATAACAAGTATGTAAAAATTATATCATTACTACTCAACAAAATCAATAGAGATTTCTCAAAATTTATTGACTTGTGTTGGCTGATGATGTTATAATGTGATGAAAACTGAAGTAAGAAGGAGCGAAAAAAATGGTAATTTATCAAGAAAACGATCTTCGCATATCTTTGTTGACGTCTCGGATTTTAAGAACGGAAAAAGGTACATTTTGCGATCTTCCCACCCAAACCGTGCAAAGCAGAGATTTTGGGGAGATAAAGTATTCTCTTGACATAGGTGATAAATATATTGACGTTACTACTGATGAGGTTTATTTCAGAGTGTCAAAGGAGAACGGGGATGTGGTATATGCCAGCTGGGAGCCGCACGTTTACACAAAGAATTTTGGAAAATATATGCTTCCCGGTACTGCAAGAACCCTTGACACTGCAAATGGTAAGGTCAAGCTCCAAAAGGGGATAGTTTCACGCTTCGGAACGTCAGTTTTGGATGACAGTAATTCACTTATTATTAATCCGGACGGTAGTATTTCTCCCCGTCCGAAATGCTCCGACAGATATTGGATGGTCGCCTGCGAAGAAAACCATCATCTTACACAGCTCAACGATTTTTATCTGTTGACAGGCAAGGTGCCGCTTATTCCCAAATATGCACTTGGAAACTGGTGGAGCAGGTATAAGGCATATACGCAAGAGGAATACAGAGCTCTTATGAAGGAGTTTATTAAGCGAGAAATACCGATAACGGTTGCCACAATTGATATGGATTGGCATTGGACCGATGTTGTTGAACGGTTTGGCGAGGAAGCAAGATGCGGAAAACCGAAAACACCGCAGGAGGCACTTTATTATTGCTTTTTTCAGGGCTGGACAGGATATTCCTGGAATACCGAGCTATTTCCCGATCATAAAGAGCTTCTGAATTGGCTTCACGAACAGGGATTCAGGGTTACACTTAACGTTCATCCATCGCAAGGTGTACGTTACTATGAGGATTCATACGTCGATATGTGCAAGCGTCTTGGCAAAGATCCTTCAAAGAAGGAGATGATTACCTTTGACGTTACTGATCCTGAGTTTATGAGCGCATATTTTGAAGTGTTGCATAGATCCTTAGAGAATGAGGGTGTTGATTTTTGGTGGATAGATTGGCAGCAGGGTACAGTTTCAAATATTCAAGGACTCGATCCTCTTTGGGCACTGAATCATTATCATACCGCTGATGCTAACAGAGGAAATAAGAGAGGTCTGATTCTTTCGCGTTATTCAGGACTTGGAAGCCACAGATACCCTCTTGGCTTTTCGGGTGATACGGTGGTTACGTGGAAGAGCCTTGATTTTCAGCCGTATTTTACAAATTGTGCTGCAAATTCGGGATACACCTGGTGGAGTCACGATATCGGAGGACATATGAAGGGAATTCAGGATGATGAATTATATCTGCGGTGGTTACAGTACGGTGTATTCAGCCCGATTAACAGATTGCATTCATCAAACTCCAAATATATGGGAAAAGAGCCGTGGAAAAAGAGCTGGGCAGTCAATAAAGTATCCGAGGATTTTCTTCGCCTTCGTCATAAGCTGATCCCGTATCTTTACACAGCCAACTATCGAACACATAATTACGGTGAGCCGATCTGTATGCCAATGTATTATCGATATAACAAAAGAGAAGCATACGATGTCAAGAACCAATATATTTTTGGTGGACAGCTGATTGTGTGTCCCATAACCAAACCACGGGATAAACGTCTTAATCTTGCAAGTGTTGACGTCTGGCTGCCCGAGGGAAGATGGACAGATATTTTTAACGGCAGAGTGTATAAGGGTGGCAGATGGGTAAAGATGTACCGTGACCTTGATTCAATTCCTGTTTTAGCTCCTGCGGGAGCTATAGTGCCCATGTATAAAAACGATCGCAGCAACGATCTTTCACTTGAACAGCCCCTTGAAATACACGTTTGGCGCGGTAACGGAAGATATGAATTATATGACGATGACGGTGAAACAAAGTCATATCAGAACGGTGAATATGCCTTGACTGAGTTCATTCTTAAAGAAAATGAAAACAGTATTTCCTTAACAATCAATCCGCCAAAGAACGATGGTGGCATCTTACCCAAGGAAAGAGAGCTTTATATAATATTCCGCGACATAGAGACTTCAGATATTAGAGTGATATTGGCAGATAAACCGGTAGAGATTGTAATCGACTCTCCAATACACAAGGACAATATCACAACCGCAGAATTTGTAAACAATATTCTGACTCGCGTTCAAAAATCCAATAACTGGAAGGGAAGAATATTTAATAAAAAAATGCCCTCATTTGTGCAAGGTGCGATTGATGAAATGAATGCCTTTGATGAATAATTGTAATGCCAACGGTTTACATTAACCGTTGGCAATTTAGTTGACATTAAATAGATATTATCTATTGACAAGTGGCGAATTTAGTATTATAATGTAACTGTGTTTTTGTATCCTTAAGCACGCAAATTCGCTTTTACATAACAGGAGCGATGCTAATCAGTTATCGATTATTTTGATATATTCAATTTTATGAAAGGAAAGAGTTATG
>JAZNWX010000171.1:0-9408 GCA_045593575.1 Eubacteriales bacterium
GGGTGAAATGCTCTTTGGTGTATAATATTTGAGTAATAAAAGCGAGCTGATATAGGGTTGTACCCTAAAGGACAGTTTTCAAAAAATACGGTATATCTCGAAAGAGGTATGCCGTATTTTGTATTTGTGGACACAAATGCAGTGCTTGTCAGGAAAATTGACAAGTTATAGATGAACGTAAAAAAGGATCCCTTGTGCAAAGGGAGCTGACGCCGAAGGCGGCTGAGGGATTGTTTTATAGAAAATCTAACCTTTACAATCCCTCCGTCACGCTAACGCGTGCCACCTCCCTTTACACAAGGGATGCTTTTTTCTTCTCTTTGGAAAGTAATTGGATAAATTTTCATCAAATATATTTACAAGCCTAATTCCCCGGCTTCTTTATTTATGGGAGCAAATTGCAAAACATACAACTTAAAAGAAGTTAATTCGGTTGGTCCCGAAGGAGTAAGCATCAACATTTCGATTAGAGCTGAAGGAAATATAATTTTGGGTAACTGGTCTCCTGAAAGACGAAATTTAATATCGAATGAAATCAGAAAAATTGTTGATGCAAACCAGAGCGCCAAGGAAGGCGGAACAATCGTAAATACAATTTCTCCTGCAGAAGAACTTAAGAAAATGAAAGAACTGCTTGATATGGGTATTATCACCGAAGAAGAATTTGATGCAAAGAAAAAGCAGTTGCTTGGTCTTTAATTACATACGCCTTTCCGTAGACCGAAATATCGAAAGGTAATACAACAGCGAGCCGTTTTTGCGGCTCGCTGTTGTATATGATTTAAAAACTGTCCTTAAGGAAACTGAGCATTTGAGTTCCCTTTTTAATTTATCAATCCCCACTCACTTGAGTGGGGTGGTTTATTTTACTATATAGCTGTAAATTCCCTTGTCCGAAAGGGCAAGGATTCTCTCGCTGAGTGAAGCGTCATCCGTTTCGGAAAGCATAACAACGCAGTTATATCTCTCGGTGAAATAAATCAAGGGAGTGAGAGCATTTTTTATTTCGTCGGCACCCTGAACATCAAAATCAAGGACAAAATAATCCGCAATTCCAAGAAGTCCCGCTATGCTCCCCGCGTTATCCGAATTGTTCAAAAACGAATACGGGATCTTAACTCCAACGGGTGTGGTGGGGCAGGCGAGCTTCAAATTCAAAAGGTATGCCTGATAGTGAATAAGCGTATTTTTTGTAATATCACCTGAAAAGCTGATAACAAGCTGGTCAAAGGCAGCATCGGTTGCCTCTTTAAGAAGCAAAATTTCGTTTGTCTGGAGCTTTATTGCCTCCTCTTTATCAAGAGAAGCTGAAAAATCCGATTCGAAATAGCCGACTACGAAGTCATTATAATACTCTGTGTGATTTTTGATACGGTCGAGCTTTAGATTGCTCTGATGCTCAAAGGTAAGCTCATCGAGTTTTGGGGATGAATAAATAATCTCTCCGTTTTCGTTTTTGAATTCAATAAAAAGAGCATTACCTCTTTCTCTCGGCTCAGCGGTGATGACCGAGAGCGAAATATTCGTGTCGGGACTTGCTGTTTTCAAATCCGCAAAATATGCGTTCAGCTCGTCATAAGGGCTCACCTTGTCTGCCGCGGGCGGAACGATCTCTGAGGAATTGGTGCTTGTCGTGGGAGTGTTTTGTACACTTTCCGCCTTTTTTCCAAGATAATTGCCGAAAATTATAGCAAGAATGAAGCTCACAAGCACGCAGATGATAATGATAATCGGAGTCCATCTGATGCGACGGGCACTGAATTTTGTGCTTTTTGACAGCTTGCCCTTTTTATAGACGGCGTTGTTTATTTTCTTTGGTGTGCCTGCCATAGCTCATCCTCCTTTCGGCTGTTTTTGCGGGTAAAAACGTTGACTATTCATTTTACATTAATTTTATTAATAATTTGTGAACAAATAGACTTTTGCCGTTGAAAAGTTGTGTGAAGTATGATATAATCATAGCATATATAAAAGACAAAACGACGGCGGTGAAAATCGCGGTAAAAATCCTTCCAAGCGAGGTGAAAAAATGAAAATAATTGAAGCTAAAATTATTCAGTTTGGAAAACTCAAGGACAGAACATTTACCTTTGAGGACGGCTTCAATATTGTTAAGGGAGATAACGAGTCGGGCAAGTCAACTCTGCTCGGATTTATAAAATTCGCCCTTTACGGTGTTGGCAGAAAAAATCCCAACGTAATTGTCGGAGAGCGAGAAAGAGCACTTTCCTGGGATTCGGGAATTGCGGCAGGCTCTTTAACGGTTGAGGATGTTGACGGTAAAAAATATCGCATCGAGCGTTCGGGACGAGAGGGTGCAAGGGGCTCTTTTCTTGACAAGGCACGTATAATCGACCTTGATAACGGTGAAGAGGTGTTTGAGGGAGAGGTTCCCGGTGAGCATTTTCTCGGTATCGGTGCACAGGCATATGACAGTATGTGTAATATAAAGCAGCTTGAAACGGTTGCTGTCGGTGCTGATGCGGTCAGAGGAGTTATAGATAATCTTCTCTCAAGCGGTGATGAAAACACGAATATTCAGGCGGCAATAAAAATGCTTGATGCCGAACGTCGCCGACTTATGCACACAAACAATAAGGGCGGTCTTGTTTATGAGAGCGAAATTGCTCTTGACAGATTAAAGAGTGAGCACAGAGGTGCGGTTGTTCTTGAAAACGAGAGAATAAAGAACAGCGATGAGCTTGAAAGAGTTGAGCTTGCTCTTGCCAAGGCGCGTGACGAGCACGCGATGGCACAGAGAATGTGCGATCTTTATGATGACGTTTTGCGTCTTGACAAGTTTGATAAGCTCAGAGAACTTAGGGCAGAAGAGAAAAAAATAGAGGGCAGAATTGCCAATCTTGAAGCGAATGCAGGTTTTGATACCCGTTGTGCAAGTTATGAGGTAATAGCGAAAATCAAGAGTGTCATCGATTCGCTCACGAGAAGTGAAGCGGCGTGTTCCGAAGCAAAAAACGAGCTTGATAAGGCACAGAGGGAATTTGCTGAAGTAAACATTGCAAGCTCCCGCGGCTTTGCCGAAATAATAGATGAGTTCGGCACACCCAAGGCGGCAGTTGCTTTTCTTTCGGCAAAAAAGAAAAAGAAATCCTCAAGTGCCGTTTCTGCTCCTATATATCTTTTATTTGCTGCGGCTTTGCTTTCCTTTGCAGGTGTTTTGGGATTCTATATGCATATAATGGCAGGAGCTGCTACGGTTGCGTTTTTTGGAATAGCACTTCTTGTTTGTTCAATTTTGTGTTTTAGTAAGCACAAATCGGCAAAAAACGAAATAAATGTCTTTATGAATAAGCTCGGAGAGGGATTTTCACCCAAGGACGAAGAAAAAATACTTCGTGTCCTTGAAAATTTCTGTGAAACAAGATTTTTGCGCTCCGGCAGAGCAAATGCACTTGAGAGTGCCACATTCCATATGAATATGACAGAGGACAACCTTGCAAGCGACAGAGAGGCACTTGTCCGTTTTGCTGTTTCGTTGGGAATGGATGAGAAGAACGCAAACAAAGAAAATCTTTTGTCCCTTGGGGATAAAATCAGAGATTATCTTGAGGCACGGGCTCTTCTTGACGCTGAGCAAAGGGAGATGCATATACTTATCCGTGCGTTAAGCGGTGAGCTTGAACGATTTAGTGAAAACGATATAAGTGCAAGAATTACTCCGCATATCCGAGAGAAGATGGGGACACTTTCCTTTGACAAAATAAAGGCGGAGCGAGATGCGGCACTTCAGAGGGCGAATCAGTTCAATCAATACAAGGCGGGAGTTGAGAGAAATCTTGCCGCCCACGAAACGAGAAGAAGTGCAAATGACATCTTCCCGGAAATTGAGGCAGAGCAGGAGCGACTCGACTCACTTAAGCTCCGTCTTGATGCTGTTCGTCTTGCGATGGATACGATCAACTCCGCATCAATGAACATGAAGTCCGATATTACGCCGAGGATTCGTGACAATGCTCAAAAGAATCTTGCGACCATTACCGACGGAAAATACAGCGAGCTTTACATTGATGAAAATATGGCCCTGTCCGTCTTTTGCGACGGTGCGACAAGACCGATAGATTCTCTTAGCAAGGGAAGTCTTGATGCCGCTTATTTTGCTGTCCGTCTGTCACTTCTGCAAACTCTGCTCAAGGACAAAAATCCGCCACTTTATATGGACGAATGTCTTTCTCAGCTTGACGACGGAAGGGCAGAGAATACCATAAAAACCATTGACAAATACTCGGGCAATTCGCAGTGCATACTGTTTACTTGCCAGAGCCGTGACGTTGAGCTTGCCAAAAGAGTCTCGCAGGTCAACGTTATTGAGCTTTAGTGGGAGGTGATGATATGAAGATAATGCATATAGCCGATTTTCATCTTGACAGTGCATTTTCGGGCTTTTCAAAGGAAAATGCCGACACAAAACGTGCCGAGCTTCGCGAATGCTTTGTCAGAGCGATGAGAATTGCAAAGGAAAACGGGGTTAAGCTCGTTCTTATAGCAGGCGACCTTTTTGACACTCCGTTTTGCAGTGCCATCACCAGAAAAGCTGTTTTTGACGCGATTGCGGGCGTGGGTTGTCCCGTTGTTATTGCTCCGGGAAACCACGATTATTACAATAAAAACGGAACCTATGCCGACAAGGAGCTGCCTGAAAACGCATTTGTTTTCACCTCTGACGAGCTTGGCAGATTCGATTTTGACGATATTGGAATAAGTGTTGTGGGCTATGCCTTTACCTCGGATAAGTATGAAGAAAATCCACTTTCTTCCGACGTTCCTCTGTCAAGTGAGAATATTAATATTCTCATCGCTCATACGGAGCTTGGAGTACCGCTTTCAAAATATGCTCCGATGAACGCACCTCATATATCGAGATACAGGTTTGCTTATGCTGCTCTCGGTCACGTTCACACACCGCAGGCACCCATAAGTATGGGCAACACTCTTATTGCGTACAGCGGATTTGCACAGGGAAGGAGCTTTGACGAGCTTGGTGACGGCGGTGCATACATAGTTGATGTTGATGCGGGCGGTGCCTCGCTTGAGAGGGTAAAGCTTTCTTCAATGAGTTACGAAATTGAAAGAGTTGATATAACCTCGCTATCGGGCGACAATGACGTTATAGAAAAAATAAACAGTGTTATTGCAGAGAAGGGATATGATACGAGTGTAGCACTTCGTGTAATTCTTACAGGAGCCGTTCCTTCGACGTACAGTCCAAACACTGAAATTATTTGCTCCGAATTTACAAACCGTCTTGCACTGTTTCAGATACGAAACAAAACGGTTGTCGGCTTTGATCTTGATGAGCTTGAAAACGATATTACCGTTCGCGGAGAGGTTTACCGCACACTCCTTCCGCTTTTGAACTCTGAGAATGAAGCTGAAAGACAAAAGGGCTCCCTTGCCCTGAAATTTGCCTTGGCGGCACTTGACAAGCGGGAGCTTGGTGTTGATTGATTAAAAGAAGGGGACAGCCATTCGGCTGTCCCTTTTTTTAATTATTCGAAATATTCGATAATTATCGCGTAAATATACATTCCGCTGCCTGCACTACCAACGGAGTAAGTGCCTGCTGCGTCAAGATTAACTGAAGAAACCGTTACGCTTGTTCCTGCTTCATAGGAGCCGACAACTGCGTTGCTTGAGTCAGCTATGTTAAGAACTCTTGCATCGGAACCCGATGACTTAACCGCGACGGTTACCGTGCAGGGCCCTTCAACCTCGAATGAAACGTATCTGTATGAGCCGAATTTAGCAGAACCGCCAACACTGAGACCGTAAGTTGTGGTATATGTTTCGCCCGCATAAGTGAAGGTTACCTTTGAGGACTTTTTGTCCATCTTTTTGTCGGTTGTGCCAACAAGGGTAAATCCATTTTCAAGGACGGTGGAGGTATAGCTGTCCTGAGTGAGTGTATCAGCATTGAAGATTACTGTCTTGATGGGCTCGGGACGGCACGCGACGATCATATCCGCAATATCCTTTTCATACTGCTCAAGAATTGCAAGGTTTGTAACAAGATCTCTGTCATCAACGTTGAGAGCATCGTATTTTGCTCTTATTTCTTCACACTCAGCCAAAAGATCAAGGTGATTTTCAGCAGTAACAGAGCCAAGAGATGCAAGATCGTCAATCATTTTGACAACCTCGTTTGGATCCGCGTAGGTTCTGTTGGGATTTGTAACGTTCATGCTTTCAAACAATGCTTCAAGAGAAGCAACCGTTGATTTGCTCATAAGATTTGAGGGGTCGATAAATTCTCTTGGCTCATCAAGTATATGTCCTGAGAAATTGAAATATTCGCCATTGGCTTTTTCTTCATAGCCTGCGGTTCTGATAAGCTCAGCCACCTTGGCTGCCTGAAGGAACGCACCGTATTTGTTATAGTGAGTTGCTTCAATGCCCGTGTAACCTGCGTCGGTATTTCCGTATGCTCCGTCATAGCCTGCGGGCCACTGTCCTGTGAGGTCATTGGGCTTGAGTGCCATAAGATAATTTGCATAGGTGCTTGTAGCGGTTTCAAGCATTGTCTTGCTTTCTGTAAAGAGGTCGATAAGAAGGCAGTTTTCTTCCTCTGCAAGCTGTCTTACTGCCTGAACGTAAGCAAAGTTCGTTCCGTGAAGTCCTGCACCGCCGATTATCTCGCCGCCGCTGAATTTAACACGTGCAACAGGTGTGACAAGAACAGGCGTTGCCCCCACACTTCTTGCGAAGTCGATGTACTGCTTAAGATACCATTTATATGTTCCGCCACTGTTGTAAGCATAGTATTCGGAACCGTATTTTGCAATCTCGGCAAGTGCATTTGCTTCCTCCGCGTCACTTGCAGCGGATACGTACTCGTCAGGAAGAAGATCGGTTGATATCTTTGTTGCGGGAGTTGTGGGATAGATTCCGTTTGCATCGGGCTCTCCAAGGGGAACCATTCTGTCAAAAATCGTTGAATAATTTGAAAGCTTTGTTGCGTCGTCATTGTGTCCGAACTGGATAAAGAGGAAGTCACCTTCTTTTATGCAATCCTCGATGGATTGTCCGCCGTTCTGAGAGAATTTATAGCTGTAATCGGGATCGTCAATGTTGTAAAGACGTCCTTCGTTGATGAAAGAACGTGAGCTTCTGCCGCCGTGAGCCGCATTCACGACTGTAATCTCTTCATCAAAGAAGAGAGAAAGATACTGTCCCCAACCTGCGATGTACTGTCCATCCTCATATGTTTTAACGGTAGAGTCACCTGCAAGATAGATAGTTGGAGTTTTCATATTATCCGGGTGAATGGGGGGCTTGGGATTATTACCGCCGCCCGTATTTGTTGACGTTGTAGAGCTTCCGCTTGTGGAAGATGCTTCTGTGCTGTCCGAGGGGAAAAGTGCACACGATGTCAACAAAACTGCAGCGAGAATAAAAATCGCCAAAATTTTTGTGAATTTGCTCATAATAATTCCTCTTTTCTGATTGATTATTGTGAAATATATCTATTTCTAAGTGTATTATTACATATTTTTTGAAAAAAGTCAATCACTTTTATTTCGTTTTCAAGGCGTTTTGAGAAATATTTACTTGAAAAACGTAATAAAATATGATATGATATAAAATGGCTGAGAATAACAGTAAAAGAGGTGACCGGATGGCTTTAATAAATTGTCCTTATTGTGGAAACAGAGTGTCAAGTCTTGCACCCGTGTGCGTATATTGCGGCTCTGATGTTTCTGACTCCGATGAAGGATTAATGTATGAAATAAGAAATAAAACATTGATAAAATATCACGGGAACAGAGAAGTAATCAGTATCCCGGGTGAAATAGAAATTATAGGTAGGGGTGCGTTCGAAAATTGCGAATCCATTGTTAAGGTTATAATCGGAAATCAAGTTAAAAACATAAATGATTTTGCGTTTTCGGGATGCGTTTCCCTTGAGAGCGTTATCATAGATGACGGAGTGACGAATATCGGATTCCGTGCATTTGCGGGCTGCAAGTCCCTTGTGGACATTCAGCTTCCAAGCACGGTTGCTACTATTTCCGACCGTGCGTTTGAAAATTGTATCGAGCTTCCGAAAATCAACGTTCCAAACGGAGTTATAGCTATCAGCAAGGAGGCATTTTTTGGATGTCACAAGCTGCGTGAAATCAATATTTCCGACACGGTAGCTTCAATCGGATTTGAGGCATTTGCGTACTGCTCGTCACTTGAAAGCATAAGATTGGGCGACAATACCGCAACCGTTGGCGGCAGAGCATTTTTTGAGTGCGGAAGGCTGAACGAAATCGTTCTTCCAAGTGGTGTGCAAAGTATAGGCGAAGAAGCGTTCTTTAATTGCACGTCACTTAAGAGCGTTGCTTTGAAGGAGGGACTTCTGAATATAGGAATGCTTGCGTTTGCCGAATGTCACAGCCTTGAAAAAATTGACATTCCCGGCACGGTTACCTCGATCGGTATAAAGGCATTTGAAAACTGTAACTCACTTGCCGAGGTCAATCTGGCAGAGGGGCTCAGAGAAATCAGCTCCGAGGCATTTAAGGGCTGTTTATCGCTTAAGAATATTTTGATACCCCAAAGTGTGAAAATTTACGGATTTGAGGTGTTTTGCGAGTGCCCGTCTCTTGAGTGGATTGAGATTGGCAGCATAAAGCGTTGGTGTGCGGTTGAATTCAGCTTGGCTAAGGGACATCCGCATCCTTACGATAAGCGTCTGTCCGTAGAGGGCGAAATTGTGAAAGAGCTTATTATTCCTTCCACCGTTGAAACAGTGAAAAGTGCGGCGTTTTCAAATTGTGTTGCAATTGAAAGAGTCGAAATTGAAGAGGGAGTTTCAAGCATTGGTGTGCAGAGCTTTTTCAACTGCCACAATATGACGGAAATAATTTTGCCCGACTCTGTAACGAGTATAGGCAAGCAGGCGTTTTGCAATTGCAAATCTCTTAAGAGTATTCGCCTTCCTGACTTGGTTCCAAATCTTTCGGGTGGAGTTTTCAGCGAATGTACTGCACTTGAATCGGCTGTGCTTGGCAGAGAAATCAGACTTATAGATTCCCTTGCCTTTGAAAATTGCATCTCTCTTAAGAAAATTGAGCTTAGCGAGGAGCTGACCTCAATTTCCAAGAATGCATTTCTCGGCTGTACCTCTCTTGAGGACATTGTGATACATAAAAATTTATCAAGTATAAATTCGGGGGCATTTGAAGGATGCACCTCGCTTAAAAGGGTGTTTTTCAAGTTTTCCGAAGAGGAAATGCCAAGAATTCTTATCGGAGAAAATCCCGAGCTTGATTACGTTGCTCTTTATTTTTACAGTGAGGAAGAGCCAACGGGTTATGGCGATTTCTGGCATTACGGTGAAAACGGAGAGCTTATAATTTGGGAAAGAGAATAAGAAAAAGACCGCTTTGGCGGTCTTTTTGT
>JAZNWX010000172.1:0-5046 GCA_045593575.1 Eubacteriales bacterium
ATCTTAATAATTGCAAAGGAGAAATAATATGAAAAGACGAATAATTCTTATATTAGCTGTATTAGTTGTTTTGTCAGTTGTTCTTTCTTCATGCGATCTCTTTAAGAAAGACGAACCTGATAATAACAATGAACCTCAGACACCCACACACGAATGTGTAGCAGGTGAATGGGTAATAGATAAATATCCCACAAACTTGGCTGACGGTGTTCAGGTTAAGAAGTGCCTTGAATGTGGAAATGTTCTTTCACAGGAAACAATTAAGGCATCCGTTGGCTTGGAGTACACACTCAGCGGTAACACATATACCGTTAAGAGCATTGGTACTTGCAAGGACACAAATGTAGTTATTCCCGCAACATACGAGAATATTCCCGTAACTGCAATTGGCAACAATGCATTCAGCGGACTTACAACACTTGTAAACATTACTGTTGGTGAGCACGTAAACTCAATCGGCAGCTATGCATTCAATAACTGCACATCATTGAAGAACGTTTATCTTTCTGCTGCAGTTACAAACATCGAAGCTAATGCATTCAATAACTGCTCATTGCTTGATACAGTACACTTCTATGGCGACTTGAGAGGTTGGTTGAACATCAACTTCAAGGGCGATCATTCTAACCCCCTTACAAACCAGGCATTCCTTTATATTGCAGGTGACATCGTTGACGACCTCGTTATGCCTGAAGATTCAGTTGCAGTTCCTCAGTATGCATTCGTTGGTTGTGACTCTTTGAAGAGTGTAACAATGGGCGAATCCGTTAAGTCAATTGAGAAAGCTGCATTCGCAAGATGTACAGCACTTGTTGACGTTGAAATCGGTTCAGATGTTAAGAGCATTGAAGATTATGCATTCACAGGTTGCTTGACACTTCCTGCAATCGTTATTCCCGACAGTGTTAAAACTGTTGAAACTTGTGCTTTTGAAAATTGTCCTTCATTGGAGGATATCGTATTCGGAGCAAGCGTATCCAATATTGGTAACAATGCCTTCGCAGGATGCACAACACTTCAGCATCTCACATTTGGTAAGGCATTTGAAACAATTGGCTCAAATGCATTTTTGAACTGCTATTCACTCAGAACAGTTGATATTTTTGATAAGGTACAGTCCTTTGGCGCAGATGCATTCCTTAGCTGCTATAACCTTGAAATAATCAATTATGACGGTGATGCAAGTACTTGGGCGGCTATCAATTTCTCAGGTGACCCTGAAGCTAACCCCATGCACACATACGCAAAGCCCTATTTCAAGGGAGTTCTTTTGCAGAACATCGTTATCTCTGATATTGAAACTATCTCAACATATTCATTCTATCATTGTTCAACAGCTACTTCTGTAAACATCTCAGGTGTAACTACAATTGCAAGTACAGCTTTCAGAGAATTGCCCGTTCTTGAAACAGTAGTTATTACGGGTGACAACACAACGATCAACGAATATGCGTTCAGTTATAATCCACTTCTTAAGAATGTTACATTGAAGGGTTCATTCCAATTGCTTAGCCACCGCATATTTGAATGTTGTTATTGGTTGACAGAAGTTAACATCGAAGGAACAGTTGCAAATATGTATTGGTACTTGTTCAATGGTGATACCTGGATGGGAACTATCAACTTTAACGGCACAATGGAAGAGTGGAACGCAATAGCTAAGCATCAGGGAGGCTATTGGGATGGTTATGCTATCTGGTCATCCGGCTCAAGAGGAACTATCACAATCCATTGTACAGACGGAGATATAGTAGTTTAATTCTTTGATTAATAAATCAATCAGCGGACTCGCAAGAGTCCGCTTTTTGTTGTTGAAAAACAAAAAAAGATTTGTTTATATTTATTTTTTGATAAATATCATTTTATTTCGAAAAAAGTCGATAAAAAAGTTGAAATAAAGTTAAAAAAGTACTACACAAAATCGGGAATATATGTTATAATGAAGTATGATTGATAAGTTTACTCTTTTTTAGAAAGGGATGCAAAAATGAGAGAAAATAATTACAAAAATAACAATAAAGGTAAAAATTACGGTAAAAAAGATGGAGGACATCCCCACCGTAACGATAATTATAATTCAAGCAATAAAAAGCAGTATTACAAAGAGCCCGTGCAGATTGGCGATGACGAGCTTGGCGGTCTTGTAATAGGAAGAAACGCAGTTCGTGAGCTATTAAAGAGTGGACGTGCTGTGGACAAGCTCTTAGTAAGTCGCGGTGACCGTGAGGGCTCAATTGTAGTTCTTGTAGCTCAGGCGATTGAAAGGGGTATTCCCGTTGTAGAGGTAGAACGTCAGAAACTCGATTCAATGGCGGGGATGAGTCAGCATCAGGGTGTTATTGCTATGGCTGCCGAAAAGGAATATGTTGAGGTTGAAGATATTATCGCTATTGCCCGCGAGAGGGGCGAGGCACCGCTTATTGTTATCTCTGACGGAATTACCGACCCGTATAATCTTGGTGCACTTATAAGATGTGCCGAGGGTGTTGGAGCACACGGACTCATCATCCCCAAAAGAAGAGCAAGCGGACTTACTCCATTAGTTTCAAAATCCAGCGCGGGAGCTATAGAGCATCTTGCAGTTGCCAAGGTTTCAAATATCGCACAGACAATAGAGGAGCTAAAGGAACAGAATATATGGATTTACAGTGCTGAAGCAGGTGGACAGGCATATTACGATACTGATTTCACAGGCGGATGTGCAATAGTTTTCGGCAGCGAGGGCGAGGGTGTTTCTCAGCTTGTCAAGCAAAGAAGCGATTTTATTGTTTCAATTCCAATGTACGGACACGTTAATTCATTTAACGTATCAACTGCAGCCGCTGTTATTCTGGCAGAGGCGTCCAAGCAGCACAGACAAAAGAAATAATATGAGTATTAAAAATATGAAAAGGAGGTATTTTGAGTGAGTGGCATTAGTAATGATGATGTAAAAAAGATGCTTGAAATGCTTAAAGAACAGGCAGAAAGCAATAATGAAGCTCAGGCAGAAATAGATACTCAAACTACCGATAGTGTTCATTCTGACGAGGATATAAAGAATATGCTTAAAAAGCATTTTTCTGCCGAAGAAGGCGAAAGCTCTCTTTCTCAAACGGATGACTATTCCTTTGATGAGGTCGAGGATTTTGTTTCTGAGGAAGATCTTGAAGAAGAAATGGAAGATGCAGAAGAGAACGAAAGTGAATCTCCCTTCGTTGTGGAAAAAATTCCCGAAGTGGAGGAGGAAATTGTTCCTGAGCTTCCCGACGAATCAGATCCTGAGGAAGAAGATGCTCCAAAAGAGGAAGAAGAGATCATTGACTCTGTTGAAGATTCAAATGATGCGTACATAGAAGAGCCCGACGTTGAAGAATACATTCCTCACAGCATACACGAAGAAGAAGAGCCCGTTTCTGAGGAATCCATCAATTATGATGAGGTCCTTGAGGGACAGCAGGGAACGGTATTCAATCAGTTCGTTGAGGACTTTACAGGCGATCTCGATGACGTTGTTTTTGAAGCGGAGATTACCGAGAGCCGTGCTCCCGATAAGCAGTATACAATCTTTGAGGATTGGGAGCAGATTATAAAGGATAAGAGCTATGAGACTGCCGAGGAGGAGATTATTCCTCCCTCTGACGAGGAATTTGAACAGAGTGCAGAAATCAACGAAAAGAAGAAAATGCAGACGGATTATTTCAATCCCATCGTTTCTGACAATGACCTTGACGCAGTTGATATAGCACTTATGGTGGCACTCGGAGGCGAGAGTGAGCTTAACCAGACGGTCGGATTTGAAAAAATCCGTCAGGCAGTTCACGACGTCAAGGAGGAGGAAGAAGAAAATCTTGAGGGTAAAAAGATTTTTGGCTTTTTGGGCGACGAATATAATTCAATAGTTCAGAATATCAAGATAAAACAAAAATACAGAACCGACAGAATCAAGCTTTGGTGCAGAACGGTTGCAACCGCAGTATTTGCTACAGTGCTTTTGATTTATGAAATCCTTGGTTGGATCGGAACCGAATTTGATGGTGTGTTCAGCATTGGCGAGCATCCAACATTCCACGTGCTTGTCGGCATTCAGATTCTTGCGATTTGCTTTGTTATTTCTGCCAATAAGCTGATAAAGCTGTTTAAAGAGCCGATGAGCTTCTCATCACTTTCATATATCGGTTCGCTGATAACTCTTTTGTTAAGTGTTGTTCACGACGTGCTTATCATCTTCCTTAGCGGATACGTTTCAGCAGCGATGACCTTCCATTCAGCATCAGCACATTTGCTTCTTATCAGCTTGGTTTACGATTTGTTTGATTTCTCTCAGCAATCGTATATGTTCAATATTGTATCACTCAGTGATAAAAAGCTCGTGCTTGAGCCGTACGGTAAAATCAAAACCGATGATGATAGTGAAATGATCGAAAGTGACAGCTATTGTATCTCACGCGTGCCCACGGTTAAAAAGTATTTTGCAAGAACGTCAGCCCCCACGAGTATCTCAATGAGCAAGCTCATCCCCCTTGTGTTGAGCTTTTCAATTGCAATATGCGTTATGCTGTTGCTTTTGCTTGTGGGAGAGGGTATAGGTACAATTCTTTTCAGCTTTGTGATAACACTTTCGTTCCTTCTCATTTGCACAAGCATATTTGAGAGCGAATTCGCATTTTTTGCAGTTCACAGAGTGCTTAAAAAGTATAAAACAGGTATAATCGGTAAATCAAGTGTTGCCGAATACGGAAAGTGCAATATTGTTTATTTTGACGATTATAATGTATTTAATAAGAAGAGTGTAAGAACAAAGGGCCTTAAGCTCTATGATAATAACGAGATTTACCGCATACTTTATCATACACAGGCGGTTTTCTCAAAGGTTGGCGGCCCTCTTAAGGGAGTATTTGAATTTGCCACCACCGAGATGACGCACTCTAAAAAGGTTGAGATTAAAGAAATCAGCAAGGAGGGTATCTCTGCTATAGTTGACGGAAGAACTGCAGTTCTTATCGGAACGGGTGCTTTTATGAAGAGCAGATATATTCATCCAAGCTACACAAGTGCAGATTTGAA
>JAZNWX010000173.1:0-4173 GCA_045593575.1 Eubacteriales bacterium
TACATGCAAGATAGAACTTGAAGATGGTAAAGAAAGGTTCATCAGTGTAGAAAGAGGGCTTTTAAGCGTATCTAAAAATACAGTTTCTTTAATGTCAGGAAGTACAAAATGGTTATAAAAATAAAAGGTTCTGACAAGCAGAACCTTTTATTTTTATAGCCATTTTGTACTTCCTGACATTAAAGTAACTGTATTTTTAGATACGCTTAAAAGCCCTCTCTCTACACTGATGAACCTTTCCTTACCATCTTCAAGTTCTATCTTACATGTACAAGGCTTAACAGTCGTCACTAAAGGGGTATGGTTTGCCAGAACAGCCAGGTCGCCCGATTCGCCGCGAAGCAAAATCTTAATTGCGTCTCCTTCGAAAAAATTTCCGTCGGGAGTTGAAATTGTAAGCTTAAAGGTTTCCATTTTGCACCTTCTTTGCTTTTTCAACCGCCTCGTCTATTGTTCCCACAAAGAGGAATGCAGATTCAGGAAGGTCATCGTGTTTACCTTCTATAATCTCCTTAAAGCCTCTTATTGTTTCAGAAAGAGGAACATAAGTTCCCGGAATCCCAATGAACTTTTCAGAAACATGGAAAGGCTGAGACAAAAATCTCTGGATTTTTCTCGCTCTCTGAACCAGAAGCTTATCCTCGTCGGAAAGTTCGTCCATACCCATAATTGCAATAATATCCATAAGTTCCTGATATCTTTGCAGTATTCTCTGAACCTCTCTTGCAACGGTGTAATGCTCCTCGCCTAAAATTTCGGCAGATAGGATTCGGCTTGTTGATTCAAGAGGGTCAACTGCGGGATAAATACCCTGAGATGCAATATTTCTTGAAAGAACTGTTGTTGCATCAAGGTGAGCAAAGGTTGTCGCCGGTGCCGGGTCAGTTAAGTCATCCGCAGGAACATAAACCGCCTGAATAGAGGTTATTGAACCCTTTTTGGTTGATGTAATTCTCTCCTGAAGCATACCCATTTCGTTTGCCAAGGTTGGCTGATAACCAACGGCAGAGGGCATTCTGCCAAGAAGTGCAGAAACCTCGGAGCCTGCCTGGGTAAATCTATAGATATTATCAATGAAGAGAAGAACGTCCTGACCTTCTTCATCACGGAAATATTCAGCCATAGTAAGACCTGAAAGTCCTACTCTCATTCTTGCTCCGGGTGGTTCATTCATCTGACCGTAAACAAGTGCGGTCTTTGAAAGAACGCCTGACTCCTTCATTTCATTGTAAAGGTCATTACCCTCTCTTGTACGCTCACCAACTCCGGTAAATACTGAAATACCACCGTGCTCTTTAGCAACATTATTGATAAGCTCCATAATAAGTACTGTTTTTCCAACTCCTGCACCGCCGAAAAGACCAATTTTACCGCCCTTTGTATAGGGAGCAATAAGGTCAACTACCTTAATGCCCGTTTCAAGGATTTCGGTTGTACTTTCTTGTTCTGCATATGAGGGTGGATCTCTGTGAATACACCATTTTTCAGTATTTTCGGGGGCGGGGAGATTGTCGATAGGTTCACCAAGGAGATTAAAGATTCTACCAAGGGTTTCCTTTCCAACAGGAACTGTAATGCCCGTTCCTGTATAAACAGCCTCCATACCTCTTGACATACCGTCAGTTGAGGACATAGCAATACATCTTACTACGTCATCACCGAGCTGACTGGCTACTTCACAGACTATTGTTTTTCCCTCGTGCTCAATTTCAATGGCACCGAGAAGATCGGGGAGCTGTCCGTTTTCAAATCTTATGTCAAGGACAGGTCCAATAATCTGTATTACTTTGCCGATGTTCTTTTTCATCTGCTTAATTTCCTTTCAAACTGTGTGTGCTGAAATTAAAGGGCTTCAGCACCTGACACGATTTCTGTAATTTCTTGGGTTATGGCTGCCTGACGAACTCTGTTGTAGTGAAGCATAAGAGTTCCGATTATTTCCTCAGCATTTTTATTAGCTGAGTTCATAGCCATTCTTCTTGCACCTGATTCGGATGCCAAGCTTTCGCAAAGGGCAGAGTATAAAACGCCTCCGACATACTGGGGAACTATCGTATTCAGCATCTGTGCCGGATCACAGTCGGTTTCAAAATCAATCGGCTTTGAAACCTCGGTTTTCTGTAAGGGCAAAAGATGTTCATAGACAGGTCGCTGTGTCATCATAGAAACGAATTCAGTAAATACTACAATTACTTCGTTGTATTCGCTGTTTAAAAATCCATCTGCCACTACTTTTCCCAATGAGAGGATGGATCCAACCCCCTGATCAGCTGCTTCTGCAAAAGAGTCAGTGAGTATTGAATAGTTTCTATGTTTGGCATATTCAAGCGTCTTTTTTCCGATAGGGAGCCAAACAGCATCTTTATCGATGCTGAGCTTTTCAACTAATTTGAAAATATTGGAATTATATCCACCCGCAAGACCTCTGTCACCGGCAAACACTATAAAAAGAGTTTTGCTTGATGAATTCTTATCAAACCAAGGGAGTTCTTTTTCTGCGGACAGAGAAATAATATCATCAATGGCATTGCCTAAAACCTGATAGAAGGGTCGTGTACGTTCAACAGTTTCTTTGGCACGGCGAAGCTTTGACGTAGCCACAAGTTCCATAGCTTTTGTAATTTGCATTGTGCCTTCAACACTTTTAATGCGGGCTTTTATGTCATTCATTCCTGCCATGCTATACACTTCCTTTCATAGATAATTACTTAATAAAATTTTCCTTAACGGAAAGAATAGCTTCTTTGAGCTGCTCTGTTGTTTCCGGAGTCAATTCACCCGTTTCTCTTATGGAAGCAAGGAGATCACTCTTTACAGCAGTAAGATATTCAAACAATTCTTCTTCAAAACGGTGAATATCAGCAACAGGGATTTCGCGAAGCATATTATTGACAACAGCGAAAATAATAGCAACCTGAAGCTCAACTGCGATGGGGGAGTTTCTGTTCTGCTTAAGAACCTCAACTATTCTTGCACCCTGTTCAAGACGGGCCTTAGTATCTGCATCAAGGTCTGAACCAAACTGAGCAAAGCCTTGAAGCTCGCGATACTGTGAATAGAGAAGTTTGAGAGTACCCGAAACCTTCTTCATTGCCTTGATCTGTGCATTACCGCCGACACGGGATACAGAGATACCGGGGTTAACTGCAGGTCTTACACCTGAATGGAACAACTCGGATTCAAGGAATATCTGTCCATCGGTAATGGAAATAACGTTTGTGGGAATATAGGCAGAAACGTCACCTGCCTGAGTTTCTATAATCGGAAGAGCAGTAAGCGAACCGCCACCGTATTCGGGAGCGAGTCTTGCGGCTCTTTCGAGAAGACGTGAGTGAAGGTAGAAAACGTCACCGGGGTATGCTTCACGTCCCGGAGGTCTTCTGATAAGGAGCGAAAGGGCACGGTAAGCAACTGCATGCTTGGAAAGATCATCATAGATGATCAAAACGTCACGACCTTTGTCCATAAAGTATTCGCCCATTGCACAACCTGCATAAGGAGCAATATACTGAAGGGGAGCAGGGTCACTTGCATTTGCGGAAACAACAATTGTGTAATCCATAGCACCTGCACGGTAGAGTGTATCAACTACTGTGGTAACAGTTGACTGCTTCTGACCGATGGCAACGTAAATACAAATAACGTCCTTGCCTTTTTGATTGATTATTGTATCGGTAGCGATAACAGTCTTACCTGTTTGTCTGTCACCGATAATAAGTTCTCTCTGTCCTCTGCCGATGGGAATCATTGAGTCGATAGCTTTGATACCTGTCTGCAAGGGAACAGAAACTGATTTTCTTTCGATAATACCATAAGCACGTCTTTCAATAGGACTGAACTCTGCTATATCAATGGGGCCTTTACCGTCAATGGGCTGACCGAGTGCATTAACTACTCGACCGATAAGCTTTTCGCCAACGGGAACAGAAACAACTCTACCCGTACGCTTAACGATACTGCCTTCCTTGATACCAACATCATTACCGAGAAGAACGCAGCTTACGAACGTTTCTTCAAGGTTAAGTGCCATACCGTAAGAGCCGTTTGAAAATTCAAGCAGCTCGTTTGCCTTACACTTGTCAAGTCCGTGAACCTTTGAAATACCGTCACCGACAGATATAACGTAACCGATCTCGTCCTGACGGGTTTTGTTCTCGTAAGTCGGATCGTAGC
>JAZNWX010000174.1:0-4520 GCA_045593575.1 Eubacteriales bacterium
AGTCTTGATACCAAAGGTCTTTAGCCGCTTTTCTTTGGCGAAAGGAGCCGCAAAGAAAAGCTAACAAAAGAAACGGCGATTCGCCTACGCGGCGGGCGCCACTACTCGTGGAGAGCCACCTTTAAAAAGGTGGACGAAACAATCGCACAAAGTTTGCGGGGGAGTTTATATTATCGCTCGAGATTCTATCACGCACCCAGCCGGACACGAAGTGTCATTCTGGAGCGAAGCGATAGAATCTCGGCTGGGTTCCCTCCAGAATGACAACGAGCGAGGGTAAACTGTTCGACAAACCCCAATTTATCAGTCGCATTTAGCAATAAAAACACTAACGGAGAATAATATGCTGAATATCAAAATTTTCGTAACGGGTACACTTAAAGAGCAGTACTACAAGGACGCAATTGCTGAATATAAAAAGCGTCTTAACGCATATTGCAAGCTCGAAATAATCGAATACAAAGAGTTCAAACTCCCGGACGATCCGTCGCAAAAGCAGATAGAACAGGCACTTGCGGCAGAGGGGCAGAAAATCCTTACCGACCTTTCTCCTCGCAGTTATAAAATTGCGATGTGCGTTGAGGGTAAACAGCTTTCAAGCGAGGAATTTGCCGAGAAACTTGAATCAATTTCAGCCACTCACGGTGAAGTTGCAATCATTATAGGCAGCTCGTTCGGTCTTTCCGAGGAGGTAAAGAGAGCTTGTGATTTCAGAATGTCTGTTTCAAAGATGACCTTGACACATCAGATGCTCCGCGTCTGGCTCGTTGAGATTTTGTACCGTTGTCTTTCCATAACCCACGGCGGAAAATATCATAAATAAAGAAAAAGGGACTCATTTGAGTCCCTTTTGTTATGTTTGATTATTTTCTGAGAGTCAAGCCGAGCTGATGCTCAAGAGAAGAAAGTATCTTTGAGCTTACCTTATCCGCTTCTTCAACCGTGAGAGTTCTGTCGCTTGCACGCAAGGTCACACGGAAGGAAACTGACTTCTTACCGTCACCGAGCTGTGTACCGCGATAGATGTCAAAGAGCTTAACATCCTCAACGAGCTTTCCGCCCGCACGTGCGATGAGGGAGGAGAGCTTGCCAACCTCAAGCTCCTCATCGCAAACGAAAGAGAAGTCACGTGTTGAGGCAGGGAATTTGGGAAGTGGTTTATACTCGATAACACCGTCACAATGCTCAAAAATCGCGTCGAAATCAAGCTCTGCGGCATATACGGGAGTATTAAATCCGTAATTTTGTGCTGTGAGAGGATGAAGCTGACCGAAAATTCCAAGAAATTCACCGTCACTTGCAAGAATTCTTGCACAGCGTCCGGGGTGGAAGGTTGCGTTGTCGGTTACCGCCTCATAAGTCACGCCCTTGATTCTGCCAAGAGCTAAAACACCCTCAATTATACCCTTCATTGTATAGAAATCAACGTTTCCGTACATACCAAGAGTGAGTACGTTGGATTCGCAAGGAAGGTCATCCTCCTCGGCTGCGGGAATATAAATATTGCCCATTTCATAGAGGCAAACGTCCTCGTTACCCATATTGTTGTTGAGAGAGAGTGCTTCCATCATAGAGGGAAGAGCTGTAACTCTCATAATACTTGTATCTTCTCCAAGGGGATTTGAAATGACGATCGAGCGTCTTACGTTTTCGTCCTCGGGGAGACGGATTTTGTCATAATATTTGGGGCTGATGAAAGAGAAGGTTGTGATCTCGTCAAGTCCCATTCCGCAAAGAGCATCGGATAAGTTAACCTTGAACTGCTGCTTGGGAGTTCTTCCGCCCGCAGTGTTTTCGGCGGTGATCTTTGAAGATTTAATATCGTTATAGCCGTAAATTCTGATAATTTCCTCGGCAATATCGTTCATACAAGTAAGGTCATTTCTGAACGTGGGAACTGTAATAACTCCGTTTTCAACCCTACATTCGAGCTTCTCAAGTGTTTCGATCATAAATTCTTCAGAAATGTCAACACCGAGGAATTCGTTGATAACTTTTGGTTCAAGGGGAAGTGTTACGGGATCCTTCTTTCCGGGGTAAACGTCGATAAGACCGTCAACCACATCACCTGCACCAAGCAATTCAACAAGCTCGCATGCACGAAGGAGTGCGGGAATTGTATTTTCAGGATCAAGTCCCTTTTCAAAACGGGACGAGGATTCTGTTCTCATACCGTTCTTCTTTGCAGTAACACGAACGGATGCACCCTCAAAATTAGCACTTTCAAAAACAACCGTTGCGGTTGTATCCTTAATTTCCGAGTTTTCGCCGCCCATAACACCTGCAAGTGCAACTGCCTTGCTGTTGTCGGCAATTACAAGCATTGAAGAGTCGAGTGTGTGTTCCTTAGAGTCAAGAGAAATAAAGCTCTCACCGTCATTTGCACGTCTTACCTTAATCTCAGCACCCGAAAGGCAGGTATGGTCAAACGCGTGCATCGGTTGACCGTATTCGAGCATAACGTAGTTTGTGATGTCAACTATATTGTTGATGGGACGAACACCGCTTGCACGAAGTCTCATTCTCATCCAGAGGGGAGAAGGAGCTATCTTTACGTTCTTAACAACCTTTGCAGAGTATCTTGCACAAAGATCGCTGTCATTGATTGCAACCTTGATATAGTTTTCAACATTGTCACCGTCATTTGCTCCTTTTACAACCGGTGTGGGGCAAGTCCAGGGACGTTCAAAGCTGACTGCGGTCTCTCTTGCAAGACCGATAACAGAGAGACAGTCGGGACGGTTTGATGTGATTTCAAATTCAACGCTTGTATCGAGAAGAAGGAGAGCTTCACGCACGTCTTTTCCAATAAATTCTGCAAACTCTTCACCGAGAATGAGAATACCGTCACCCTCGTATCCGGGCATATCGTGTTCTGTAAGTCCAAGCTCGTGATATGAGCAGAGCATACCGTGGGATTCAACACCGCGGAGCTTACCTGCCTTGATGGTTACGTCACCGGGAAGATGAGCAACGGGAACCGCCGCAGGAACGATGTCTCCCTCGTGAACGTTCTGGGCACCTGTAACGATCTGCACCGTTTCAGAGCCGATGTTGACCTGACAAACCCAAAGATGATCGCTGTTTTCGTGGCGAGCCATCTTTTCAACGCGTGCAACCAAAACGTTCTGCACGTCCTCACCAAGCTTTTCGTAGCCCTCAACCTTGGAGCCCGTGTCGGTCATTCTGTCGCAATATTCTTTTATGTCAATTCCGTCGGTGTTGACGAAATCGTTAAGCCATTTAATTGATAAATTCATACTCTTACCTCCTATTAAAACTGATGTAAGAATCTTACGTCATTCTCATAAAGAAGACGGATGTCGTTTACGTGGTACTTGAGCATAAGAATTCTCTCAACACCCATACCGAATGCAAAGCCGCTGTACTCTTCGGGGTCAATTCCGCAGTTGCGAAGCACATTAGGATGCACCATACCTGCACCGAGAATTTCAATCCAACCCTCGCCCTTGCAAAGACGACAGCCCTTGCCGCCACATGCGAAGCAAGAAACGTCAACCTCAGCACTTGGCTCTGTGAAAGGGAAGTGGTGGGGACGGAAGCGAACGCGTGTTTCCTCACCGAAGGTCTTTTTAGCGAATTCTTCAAGTGTGCTCTTGAGGTTGCCCATTGTGATGCCCTTGTCAACTACAAGTCCTTCAAACTGATGGAAGAGAGGAGAGTGGGTAGCATCCATAGCATCGGAACGGTAAACGCGACCGGGGGAAACTATGCGGATGGGTGGCTTCTGCTGTTCCATAACTCTTGCCTGAACGGGAGATGTCTGGGAACGGAGAAGTATTTTTTCTGTAATGTAGAATGTGTCCTGAGTGTCACGTGCAGGATGATTTTCGGGGATATTGAGTGCCTGGAAGTTGTAGTAATCGTATTCAACCTCGGGGCCTTCTGCGATGGAGTAGCCCATACCGATAAATATGTCCTCAAGTTCTCTCTGCATCTTTGTCAGAGGGTGGAGATGACCTCTTACGGGAACCTTTGCGGGCATTGTAACGTCGAGCTTTTCGCTTTTGAGCTGATTTTCAAGTGCTTTTGCTTTAAGCTCGGTCTGTTTTTCCTTCATAGCGGCTTCAATTTCCTCGCGAACCTCGTTCGCAAGCTGACCGATTATGGGACGCTCCTCGGGAGAGAGCTTACCCATTCCGCGAAGAACGGCTGTCAACTCACCTTTTTTGCCAAGATACTGAATACGGAGTGCTTCAAGGTCGCAATCGTCGGCAGAAATGGCAAGGAGAGCTTCTTCTTTGATTTTTTTCAAAGTTTCTTTCATTTTGTCAATCCTTTCGAAATATGAAATGTTTAAGTTAAGTAAATATATCAAAACAAAAACACGCCCCATCCAAAGAACAGGACGAGACGTAAAAACGCACGCGGTACCACCCGTATTTTTAGCAAAGCTAACACTTTGATACCTTTAACGCAGGCAAACGGGAGCGACTACTTTCATAAAAAAGATTTTTTCACCGCACCAACTCCGAAGCGAAACGAATTTTGCCTGCTCA
>JAZNWX010000175.1:0-4997 GCA_045593575.1 Eubacteriales bacterium
TGATTGACTTTCAAATTTTGATTTATCGGTATGTATAAGCAAAGTAAATAAAGGCCCCTTTGTGTAAAGGGGGCTCCGCGTTAGCGGTGGGGGATTGTTGTTTTTGTTAAGATTACAATTCCTCCGTCACGGCAAGCCGTGACACCTCCCTTTACACAAGGGAGGCTTACTGATTTTTCTAACTACCCTATAAACCCCAATTTAACAAATTATTATGCTCCATTAAAAAATGGAGCTTTTTGTTCTTGTATTTTTCTTGTTTTTGTGTTACAATATCTTGTATTACTTTGAAAGGGGGTATTTTATGGCTTTTGATGCGGGTATGCTGTCCTGTATGACACACGAGATATTATCACTTTCACGCGGAGCTCGTGTTGAAAAAATATATCAGCCCGACAGAGATGAAATTCACATACAAATCAGATCCATTGTCGGTGGCAAAAGATTGCTGATCAATGCCGGCTCAAATAATCCAAGAATCGGATTTACCGAAATAGCTAAAGAGAATCCTCAAAATCCCCCGATGTTCTGCGTGCTTCTTCGTAAATATCTGCAGGGAGCAAAGCTATCTGATATTCAGCAGCTTGGATTTGAACGAGCCGTAATGCTCTCGTTCGATACACGTGACGAAATGGGATTTGACACAAAGTGCTATCTTGTGGCTGAGCTGATGGGAAAATATTCAAATTTAATGTTTCTTGATGCTGAAAAACGGATTGTTTCGGCATTGAAAACAGTGGATTTTACAACAAGCTCACTTCGTCAGGTTTTGCCTGGAATGTTCTATGAGCTGCCACCAAAGCAAGACAAAAACGATCCTCTTGAATGCACTAAAGAGCAGTTTTTTGCTCTCTATGACGAAGCACTCCCTGACCACAGAGCAGATAAGTTTATCATATCGAGCTTTCTTGGAATTTCAAGTGCTGTTGCCAGAGAAATTACGTACCGTGCGTGCGGAGAGATTGATGCAACTCTGTGTAATTGCTCTTGCGATAAGCTTTACTTAGCATTTTGCGAGATAATAAATCACATAAAAGACAATGAATATCATCCCACAACCGTGTTTGACGGTGAGAGAGCAATTGAATATGCATTCTGTCAACTAACGCATTATAAGGGCCTTGAAATCAAGGAATTTGACAGCCCGTCAAGAATGATAGATGCCTATTTCGAGGGCAGGGACAGGGAGGTCAGAGTTAAGCAAAAGGCAACCGATATTCTTAAAATTCTGACGAACTCCGAAACCCGACTTCTAAAGAAAATGGACAAGCAGAGATCGGAGCTTGAAGAATGTCGTCAGGGTGATAAATACAAAAAACACGGTGATCTAATCATTGGTAACATCTATGCAATTGAACGAGGTATGAAACGTGTTGAGCTTGTTGACTACGAAGCATATAACGAGCTTGACGGTACGTTTAATAAGGTGGTTATTGAGCTTGATTCCAGATTATCCCCATCGGCAAATGCACAGAGAATGTATAAAAAATACAACAAGTGCAAAAATGCTGAGCGAGAGCTTGCCATTCAAATTGAAAAGGCACAAAGGGAGCTCGACTATATTTATTCCGTTTTCGATGCTCTTGCACACGCAGAGAATACAAGTGATCTTGTTGAAATAAGGGATGAGCTTTATACATCGGGCTATGCTTCAAAAATGAAGAATTATCGCCCTCAAAAGAGAAAAAGCAACTCATTTATGAGATTCAAGACAACTGACGGTTACACTGTTTTGTGTGGAAAAAACAATATTCAAAACGAGAATATCACGTTCAACCTTGCAAATAAGAGTGACTATTGGTTCCACGTAAAGAATAAACCGGGCAGCCACGTTGTAATGATTTGTAACGGTGAAGAGCCCGAAAGTATCAACTTTACCGAAGCGGCGGAGATCGCGGCATATTATTCGAGCTTGCAGGGTGGAGTTAACGTTCCCGTTGACTATACCTTCGCTAAAAACGTAAAGAAAATTCAGGGAGCGAACCCCGGACTTGTTATTTACCATACAAACTGGACGGCATACGTCACTCCAAGTGCAGAAAAAATTGCAAAACTGAGAGATATTTAATAAAAAATCCGATGATTTTGAACTAATCATCGGATTTTTTCATAAATATATACTAAATATGTTTATGGAGGTCTTTATGGAAGAGAAATATTTTGCTGCATCAAATTCAAGTGAGGGCTTTTGCTCTTATTATAATGAGGTTTTTGATCCCGAAAAGCTACATAAAATTTATATTATCAAGGGTGGCTCGGGTACGGGTAAAGCATTTTTTATGAGGGAGGTCGCAAGAACTGCCGAGCTTTGCGGATTTAGTGTCAGATACATTTACTGTTCCTCAGATGCCTCGTCACTTGACGGAATTATTATAAAAGAGCAAAAAATCGCTATTCTTGACGGAACGGCTCCACATATTGTTGAGCCGAGGTGCGTGGGGGCTGTGGAAAGCTTTGTTAACCTTGCAGAGTTTTTGGATGAGCGAATGCTTTCTTCAAGCAGAAAGCTGATCGAGGGTATCTCAAATGAAAAGCAAAAGGGATTTGTGAGAGCTTACAGAACACTTGCTTCTTATCGGGAGCTGTGCGAAAATGTGGCAGATATTGTTCTTCCTTGTCTTAAGCTCGAAAAGATTAAAAAATATGCCAAAAGATTTGCCGACGGGCTTGAAGGGGGCGACGGAGAAGAGGAGCATCTTCTTACAAGAGCAATCGGCATGAGGGGGCTTTCTTCGTTTGACACCTATTTTGAAAATGCTGGTATATATTATGAAATAAACGATTATTTTGAAACAGCACATTTTATGATGGGTGAAATTTATTCAGCGATGAAAGAAAAGAAAATTGACATCAGGATTTCAAACCATCCCATCATCAAAAAGAGGATTGATGTGCTTTGTGCCAAGCAAAGCGGCTTAACCTTTGAAATATCCAATGAAATGGATAACGAGGGGCGTTCGATAAATATGAAAAGATTCGTTGACGGAGCACAAATATCAAAAATAAGACAGCAATACCGTTCACTTGTTCGTGTTCGGGACAGCATTTTGAATTTGGCACTTGAAGAGTTTGAGAACATCAAAAAATACCACTTCATTTTAGAAGAAATATACGGTTCAGCTATGGATTTTGAGGCAAAAGAGCAATTTACACGAGAGTTTTGCAACAAAATTTTCTAAAAGAATTGCAAAAGTGCAAAAAGATGGTATAATGTAGTTGGATTGTCAAATTTTGATTTGTCGGGGAGTTGTTCGCACTCGCCTGTGCGATTGTTTTGCACCGCTTTTTCAAAAGCGGTCGCACGCCGCGTAGGCGAAAAAACGCCATTTCTTTTTTGCAAAGCTTTTTCTTTTGGGCCTTTTTCCTCAAAAGAAAAAGCGTCTAACAAGTTTTGATACCAAAGGTCTTTAGCCGCTTTTCTTTGCCATTAGAGGCACCCTCTTTCTTGTCTGACTTACGTCAGCCATTTGCTTACGCAAAACCGAAAGCGAAAAGCTAACAAAAGAAATGCCGATTCGCCTACGCGGCGAGCACCACTACGCGTGGGGCGCCACCTTTGAAAAGGTGGACGAAACAATCGCTTAGCGAGTGCGAACAACGAGCAGATAAATCAAAATTTGAAAATTTGCAATCAAAATTTTTACACTTTTATTTTATCATATTTTGAGCAAATTATAAACAGAGGAATTAAAAATTTTAGCCAAAATTTTGAAAAATTTCTCAACGGAGGTAAAAAAGAATGAATATAAATAAAAAGGAGAGCAATTTTGCTACCGTTTTTGCAAGAATAGTATGCTCCTCACTTGCTTGTGTTCTGCTGATTGCGTCACTTTTTGTCTTTTACGGTGCGTTGATTCCCGAAACGGTCGCCTGCTTTTCAGGGGACGACATACCGAGTTATCTTGGAGCTACCTATGAGGAGCTTGAATCGGGTGACGAAACAGCATCGGTGAACGTTACCCGCGGACAGTACAAGCTGTTCGGTGCCATCCCCGTAAAAAGTGTAACCGTTACCAAGCTTGAGGATGCTAAGGTGTATGTCGGCGGTGTTCCTTTTGGTATCAAATTTTTTACAAAAGGTGTCAGCGTTGTGGGATTTGAGGAGGAAGAAACAAATCCCGCCTACCGTGCGGGGCTGAGACTCTACGATACAATAATTAAGGTAAACGGAAAAGAAATATCGGGTATTGCCGATCTCTCACACGCGGTCGAGGGTGGTGGAGAGCTGGAGTTGACCTATCTTCGTGCGGGCAGAGAGGGAGTGGTTAAGTTTTCGCCCAAATTTTCTGAAAATGAGAAAAAATACACTCTTGGATTGTGGCTCAAGGATTCGGGTGCGGGTATTGGAACGTTGACTTATGTTCTTGAGGACGGTAGCTTTGGAGGACTCGGACACGGAATTTGTGACGGTGAGACGGGCGAGTTGACTCCGATATTCAACGGTAGTGTGCTTGGTGTCACGGTAAACGGAATTGTCAAGGGCAAAAAAGGTACACCGGGGGAGCTGAAGGGATATTTTAACTCATCAAAAATCGGTGCAGTTTACAAAAACACGGATAACGGAGTTTTCGGTGCATTAGCACAAATACCGGGCTCGGTTGCCGACAAAACCTATTCGCTCGGACTCAAGGGCGAGATGAAGGAGGGAAAAGCGACCGTTATTTGCACACTTGATGACAACGTAAGACGGGAATATTCTATTGAAATATCAAATATTAACCGAAATGCGACCGGAAATAAGTGCTTTACCGTTAAGATAACGGACGAAAAGCTGCTTGCCGCAACGGGTGGAATTGTGCAAGGAATGAGTGGCTCGCCGATTATACAGAACGGTAAGCTTGTTGGGGCGATTACGCATGTACTCATTAACGATCCCACGTCGGGTTACGGAATATTTATTGAGAATATGTTAACGCAGAGCGTTATGCTTGAGCCAATGAACCCCTATGAGCGTCGTATAATTCACGCAGAGCTTCAGAGCTTTGCAGGGGTTAACA
>JAZNWX010000176.1:0-2920 GCA_045593575.1 Eubacteriales bacterium
CTAACTACCCTATAAACCCCAATTTATCTACATAAGAATAACGTTTAGGAGAAGGTAATGAGCGAAAATAAAGATATAAATGATTTTGGTGTGACTTCTGAGACGGTTAAGAAAAACGGAATACAGGTTTTAACGATTATCGGACAGATCGAGGGACATTACGTGAGCGATCAGAACCAAAAGACAACAAAATATGAGCATATAATCCCCCTGCTTGTTGCAATGGAGCAAAGCGAGGATGTTAAGGGCGTGCTCATCGTTCTTAACACGATGGGCGGTGACGTTGAGGCGGGCCTCGGAATAGCCGAGATGATTGCCTCAATGACAAAGCCGACGGTTTCTTTAGTCATAGGCGGTTCGCACTCAATCGGAGTGCCATTGGCTGTGAGTGCCGCAAAATCCTTTATTGTACCGAGTGCGACGATGACTATCCATCCTGTTCGAGTGAACGGACTTGTTGTCGGAGCACCGCAGACCTACAATTATTTTGCCGATATGCAGAAGAGAATTGTGCGTTTTATTTGCAGTCATTCAAAGGCGACGGAGCAGAGTGTAAATGATATGATGATGCGTCCCGATATGCTTGCGACCGACGTTGGCACAGTGCTTGAGGGCAAGGAGGCGGTTCTTTGCGGACTGATTGACCGAATAGGAGGACTGTCAGACGCACTTGATGCACTAAAGGAGATGATAGAAAATTAAAGTGAAAAATTGGGATTTGTGCGAACAACTCCCCGATAAATCAAAATTTGAAATGAAAAACGGAGAAAGCATCAGTTTTCTCCGTTTCTTTTATTTAAGACCAATTTCTGCAAAGTTAATACCTTTAAATTCATCTACATTTTGTGATATGATCCTGCCAAAATTTTCAGCATAGTCATCTTCGTTTGTGTGCCCGTACTGAGCTTCAAAAATAAAGGTGAGAGATAAGATATTGTTATTTACGTTGCTGAATTCATAAACATCATCATCAATATTACCAATATTTCCGTATGTTGAGTAAATGATGTTTTTGCTTATATAACTTCCTGCAGGATTTGGAATGAAATTCGGGCTATCTGTTTGAGAAAAATCATCGGTCATATCTCTATATTGCGGATATGCGTTCTGCCAACTTTCACTTTGCCAAGGCGAATGATAGAGGTCAAGCCAAAGATCCCCCTTATTTTGTACTACGTGCTCGGAAAACCAAGTTTCCTTCAGGACACCTTCACGGGCTCTGGCATCGTAGCGAATTGAACTGTTACCCGAATCGATTATCAGATTACCGTACACGACCATATCTCGTCCGCCGCCAATGTGGATTGAAAACTTGGGTATATCAACAAGAATATTTCCATACACGTACTGACCTGATATCGCATCATCCATATATATTCCGTCGGGCGTGTGTCCGTTGGCACCAATGCCGTAAATCAGGTTATATCTGACGTGGTTTCCGTAGGACGACCAGCTTCTGCCTGCATATATTGCTCCCGCATCGTCAGTTTCAAGACATACGTTGTGAATGTTGTTATATTCAACTATGTTATTATTTCCGGAATACGTTATTGCCAGATGCGGTGAATTGTATAGCTCATTATGTGAGCATATATTACCGACACCGTAAAGACTTATTCCTGCCCGGTAGGTTTTATATACCTGTGCCCAATCGTGTATAAGATTATTGCATACAATATTGTTGGATGGTGTCAGCGAATTTCTGTCGCCGCCGGATATTGCGATTCCGTCCATTCCTATATTTGAAATTGTGTTGGATATAATTTTAATATCTTGTCCGTTAGCTATAATTGCTGTTCCGCCAATACCTGTGACGTTGCAGCCTTCAATTTTAACGTTGCTACCGTTGATTACTATTCCGTTCCCTCGGGCACCCGTTATTGTGAAATTCTCGAAAGAAATGTTATTTGAGTTTATTTCAATAATGGGGTCGGATGCTAACGAGATTACCAGATCACTATCTTCCAACGGCTTTTCGGGATAATAATAGAGAAGTCCGTTTTCTCGGTCGATATAGTACTCTCCTGCAGAGTCCAGCTCTTCAAGGCAGTTGTAAATATAATAAGGAGCCCCCTCTTTTATTCCGAAAAAGCTTTGATACATTAATTCGAGTTCTTTATTTTGAATATCTACACTTTTAATTAATGAGGAGCTGTCTGCCCAGTCATATTTCCAAAATCCAAACGCCCAAACGTTATCAATGCTTTCCCAACTGTCAATTCTTGTTGCAAGGTCGGAATCGATTTTGAAAACGTCACCCATCGGATCACCGTTTTCCTCTTTTGATTCACTGTGTATTCCTTCGATAATCGGTGAACCGGTCGGAATATAATCTTTGTTTGGGTAACGTGCAAGGATCTGGCGTTCTCCATCAACAAAAAGCTCGCCATACATTTCGCCCGAAAGTCCGTTTTGGTATCTGTCAGAGGTGGTGTATGTTCCTATGGCATTGATGCGTCCGTAATCCTCCTCGTCAAGATTGTACTCGTCACTTGAAATATCTGCCACTACTACCTTGTCTCGTACACTTTGGGGAAGACGCTGATATGCTTCGGGGTGCTTTTCTGCAGGAACAAAGCTATCGGCTCTGATAGAAGCCCCACCGTTAATAGTCGCTTTACCTGATATGGATTTGTATTTTATCGGACAACTTGTGCTGCCCGAATCTTCTTCACCGAATTCTAATCCTTCGGTTGAGTATTCTCCGCTGCTGACGTATACTGTTATTCCGTCAAAGCTGTTTTTCTTTAATTTTCTGATAGTGTTTCGTGCCTGAGTGATTGAGTTGAAGGGTTTGCTTAGAGAACCGTCACCACCGTCTATGGCAGTGCTATCGACAAATAAAACCTTGATAACACATCCGTCGGGACAAATCTCGCAGTTTTCTGTTATACCGCACTCACAAGCTCTTCCCATAAGC
>JAZNWX010000177.1:0-2140 GCA_045593575.1 Eubacteriales bacterium
TGACAGTAGTATTTTTGCCCATCTTTTGACCTTTATACAGTAATCAAGCAAAATAATAAAAATATAGTCATTATATTTGACAAACGAGTATTTTTTTGATATAATCAAAGAAGAAAACTTTGTAAGGTATAGTTATGGATAGATTGATACAAACAAAAGGTAAGCTTCTCGGTATAGATTTTGGAGATAAGCGAACGGGACTCGCGGTTTCCGACCCCTCGCGCATCCTTGCTTCCGGAATTGGCTATATCTCACCCGGTGGGATAGTAAAGGTAGCGGATAAGATAGCGGAAGTGTGCAAGGAACAGAGAATAGTAGGAATAGTTTTGGGGCTACCCGTAAATATGGACGGAAGTCAAGGCTTCCGCGCGGATAGGATAAAAGAGCTTGCGTCTCTCTTGAATGAAAGAATGCCCGAGGTCCCCGTGGCACTTTTTGACGAAAGACTCTCTACTATGGCGGCTTCTCGCTTTCTCAATGAAACGAATACTCGCGGTGCAAAAAGGAAGGGAGTCGTTGACACGCTCTCTGCGCAGATAATTTTGCAGAATGCACTTGACAGACTTAAATATATGGCACAGTAAAAATAAAAAAGACTCGTGAAGATCACGAGTCTTTTAATTTTTAGTTCAACTTATGCAAGAACGTAGAGAACGAGAACGCAAACTACGAATACTGCTGCAAGGATGCAGGTGAGTCTGAACAAAAGTTTATCCTTTTTGGATGTTCCACCGCTATTTCCAAGGTAGGAGTTGCTGTTTCCACCGGCAATTACACCGGAGAGCTCCTTACCCTTGCCGCTCTGCATGAGAACGAGAACGGTGAGAGCAATAGCAAGAAGGATGATAACTATTCCCAAAGCGATTGTCATTTCAATTTCCTCCAATAATTTCGGTATGAATATAACAGCGGGGATTAACCGAGCTTAGCCTGGTTGATCTTGATGCCGGGGCCCATTGTAGAAGCGATTACGCAGCTCTTAATGTACTGACCCTTAGCAGCAGCGGGCTTAGCCTTGATAACTGCAGCAACGAGAGTGTTAAAGTTTTCAGCAAGCTTTTCGGGACCGAAGGAAGCCTTACCGATGGGGCAGTGGATGATGTTTGTCTTATCAAGACGGTATTCGATCTTACCTGCCTTAGCTTCAACAACTGCACGAGCAACGTCGGGAGTAACTGTACCAGCCTTGGGGTTGGGCATAAGTCCCTTAGGACCAAGGATCTTACCGAGACGGCCAACGATACCCATCATATCGGGAGAAGCGATAACAACGTCGAACTCAAACCAGTTTTCCTTTGTGATCTTTTCAACCATATCAAGCTCGCCAACGTAGTCAGCACCTGCAGCTCTTGCTGCTTCTGCCTTGTCGCCCTTAGCGAATACAAGTGTTCTAACTGTTTTACCTGTACCGTTGGGAAGAACTACTGCACCACGAACCTGCTGGTCAGCGTGACGGGAGTCAACACCGAGACGAAGGTGGAGCTCAATAGTTTCATCAAATTTAGCGTTAGAAGACTGGCAAACGAGTGCGAGAGCTTCAGCGGGCTCATAAGTTTTGTTCTTTTCGATAAGCTTAACGCTATCGGAATATTTCTTACCGTATTTAGCCATTGTACTGCTCCTCCTTACTCTTCAACAGTGATACCCATGCTTCTTGCAGTACCTGCAACCATGCTCATAGCTGCTTCGATAGAACCTGCGTTAAGGTCGGGCATCTTTGTTTCAGCGATTTTTCTAACCTGCTCTTTTGTGAGCTGTGCTACCTTTGTCTTATTGGGCTTAGCAGAACCGGACTCGATGCCGCAAGCCTTCTTGATAAGAACGGGAGCAGGGGGAGTTTTTGTGATAAACGTAAATGAACGGTCAGCGTAAACTGTGATAACAACGGGGATGATAAGGCCGATGTCATTCTTTGTTCTTTCATTAAATTCTTTTGTGAATACGGGAATTGCAACGCCGTACTGACCAAGTGCAGGACCAACGGGGGGTTGGGGAGTAGCTTTACCTGCAGGCAATTGCAATTTAATGTAACCCATTACTTTCTTTGCCATTTTAATTATACCTCCATTGTGGTAATTTTACGGAAGAATGCAATAAAAATTTTCTTCCTCCCACGTTTGCGGCGAGAATAAGCCGCTTT
>JAZNWX010000178.1:0-3201 GCA_045593575.1 Eubacteriales bacterium
AGATCTCTAACACCTTTAACGATAGTTTTAGGTGTTATTCCGTGCTCGCTATTATACTCGCTTTGGATCTTTCGACGTCGATTAGTTTCTGCTATTGCACGCTCCATTGATCCTGTAATTTTATCAGCGTACATAATAACTTTTCCGTCAGCATTTCTTGCTGCTCTTCCAATGGTCTGAATTAATGATGTTTCAGCACGTAAAAAGCCCTCTTTATCGGCATCTAAGATCGCAACCAGCGAAACCTCGGGAATGTCAAGTCCTTCTCTTAGGAGGTTGATCCCAACAAGAACATCAAATTTTCCTATACGAAGATCACGGATTATCTCCATTCTTTCCATTGTATCAACATTAAAATGGATATATCGAACTTTTATGCCGTTGTTTTCAAAATACTCAGTTAAGTCCTCAGCCATTTGCTTTGTAAGTGTTGTTACAAGAACTCTTTCGTTTTTTGCTGCTCTTGTCTTGATTTCGCCCATAAGATCGTCAACCTGCCCTTCAATGGGGCGTACAATAATTTCAGGATCAACAAGTCCGGTAGGACGAATAATTTGTTCTACAATCTGAGTAGAATGTTCTTTTTCATAGTCAGATGGTGTTGCGCTTACAAAAATAGCTTGATTAATCTTATCTTCAAACTCATCAAATTTTAATGGACGGTTATCATAAGCTGACGGCAAACGGAAGCCGAAATCAATCAGATTCTTCTTTCTTGCAGTGTCACCGCCGCTCATACCTCGTACCTGTGGCAGTGATACGTGAGATTCATCAACCAAAAGTAAATAATCGTCGGGAAGGTAGTCGAGCAAAGTATAAGGAGTACTTCCAACAGGTCTGCCCGATAGTACTCTTGAGTAGTTCTCTACCCCTGAGCAGAATCCCACCTCACGAAGCATTTCCATATCATATTTTACCCGTTCGCTTATTCTCTGAGCTTCAAGGTATTTATTCTGACTTTGGAAATATGCAACTCGTTCGTTCATTTCCTGCATTATTTCATTTATAGCTGCGTCGCGTTTTTCATCGGATACAGCGTAGTGTGTTGCGGGAAATATTGGAACATAGGTCATTATTCTTAAAACTTCGCCTGTTACAATATTGATTTCGGAAATTCTATCGATTTCATCTCCGAAAAATTCAACACGTATTGCTTTATCGTGGCTTGAGGCGGGTAAAATTTCAACAGTATCTCCCCTTACTCTGAAGTTATCTCTGACAAAGTTAATATCGTTTCTGTCATAGCTTATGGAAATCAAACGTCTGACAAGCTGGTCTCTTGTCATTTCCATACCCGGACACAAATCTATTACAAGATTTTTGTATTCATCGGGATCACCAAGTGAATATATGCAGGATACAGATGCTACAATTATGACATCGCGTCTTTCGAATAATGATGAGGTGGCACTATGTCTTAACATATCGATCTCATCGTTTATAAGTGCATCTTTTTCAATATAAATGTCCTTGCCGGGAATATAGGCTTCGGGCTGATAATAATCATAATAAGAAACGAAGTATTCAACTGCATTATCGGGAAAAAACTCTCTGAATTCAGAGCAAAGCTGAGCAGCAAGTGTTTTATTATGTGCCAAAACAAGTGTCGGTCTATTCACGTTAGCAATAACGTTTGCCATTGTGAACGTTTTTCCTGATCCGGTTACACCGAGCAAGGTTTGCATACGGTCGCCACGCAAAACACCGTTAGTAAGAGCTTCAATAGCTTGAGGTTGGTCACCCGTGGGCTGATATGGCGAAACAAGTTTAAATTTATTCATATTTTTCCACCCACATATCCTTATATTTTGCTTCAGGAGACATATCCGAATAAATAACGTCTTTTATTCTCGCAAAATACTCTCTGAAATTATACTGTGCCTGTTTACCGTATGTTTCAAGTGCAGCATCCAATCCGTCAGCATCAATATTCATCTTATCAGCTATATATAAAGCTCTGTGAAGATGATATTTTTGAGTAACAATTAATATTCTTTTGTATCCATATATGTTCTTAGCTCTCCATACGCTTTCATAAGTTGAAAGCCCATAACCGTCGCAAATTATTTTGTCCTCTTCTACATCCAAATCAAGTAAGAATTGTTTCATAGTATCAGTTTCACGGTATTCCGGATTTTCACTGTCTCCGCTTATCAGGATTGGTACTGTTTTATCAATTTTATGTGCCTCTATACCCGCAAGCAGTCTGTCGCGCAGCATTGGAGTGGGGGTTCCGTCTTTTCTTATTCCTGCACCCAAAATTAATATACAATCATAATCGAGATCAATACTCGTAAGATTTTCTACTGTGTAGACATTATCCTCTGTTTTTGAGACAATATTTACATTTACTGTAAGAACGAATATAAAAAGGAGCATAGCAACAAAGCCAATCAAGATAAATGAATTTCTTATTGGCTTTTTATTATCAACTATAAAATACTTGATCTTATTTAAGCATTTTTTCATATAGCTCTATTTTATATCCTTTCCAAAAACTTAGATTGTGTTAATTAATAAAAAGTAGCAAGCTCGGGATTGGGTTTAACAGCAAATCCAACTGATTCTGCGTAAAGCACGGGGCCTTTTCTTTGATACATTGGATGATTTTCAATTTTGATCTTGGCGGTGAGCAAAATCCAATCTCCTGTATTCAGAGTAGTTTCTTTTTTGAAATTGCAAATTAGTCCGCCAAAGGTTATGTCATCTGCACAGCAAGTCATAACATGTCTGCCGATAATTATTGCTTTGTTACCCATTTGAGGATCACGTGCTACAAGACCTTTAAATTTAACAGTCTTTCCGTTGTATTTTTCAAGATCTTCACCCATATCGCGGTACCAGATTGCATAGTCCTTATCATCAATCTCAATTATTGGAGCATCGACGTCAAAGGGCAACTCATCTTCAATATCATCATATTCAATATGACCGTCAGGATAGTCATATACAATCTCAGCACGTGGGTTTACACCCCTGACAATTTTGTGAATGCTTTCTCTGTCGGCATCAGGTGTAGCTCTGTTCAAAACAAGCATTTCACAAGCAGAAAGCTTATCGAACATCAATGAACGCATATTTGCATTATATAATTCAAACGTTGAACACTCTGCACTCATCACACATTGATAGATATCCCACCTTTCAGGCATATTCATAAACAGAGTTTCAAGCTGCCAAGTCGGATCGTAGCCATGTCGT
>JAZNWX010000179.1:0-7161 GCA_045593575.1 Eubacteriales bacterium
TGTGGGATCTGGTTATCGACATCAACCTTAAGGGTGTGTTCAACCTTACCCGTTACATCGGCCCGTTTATGGAAGAGATGGGCGGCGGAAGCATTATCAACATCTCCTCTGTGGTTGGTGAATACGGAAACATCGGTCAGGCAAACTACGCCGCTTCAAAGGCGGGCGTTCTCGGTCTTACAAAGACCTGGGCAAAGGAATTTGCCAGAAAGGGTGTTCCCGTAAGAGTAAACGCAATCGCTCCCGGCTATATTATGACCGATATGATGAAAACCGTTCCCGAGGATCTTCTTAAAAAGTTCGCAGGTCTTACCATGCTCGGCAGACTTGGTCAGCCCGAGGAGATCGCAAAGGCGGCTCTCTTCCTTGCTTCGGATGAGTCCTCTTATATCACAGGTCACACACTTTCGGTTAACGGCGGTATGAGACTTTAATATAAAAAATAACTAAAAATGCTTTAAAATGCAAATAATTGTTTGCAAAAGAAAGGAAAAACACTATGACAAACGTAGGAATAGTTGGTATCGGTACATACCTTCCTAAAAATATAATGACCGCAAAGGAGATCTCCGACGCTACAGGCGGCGTATGGAGCGAGGATGCTGTAAGAGCAAAGCTCGGTATCAATCAGAAGTTCGTTCCCTCGGCTGATCCCTGTGACGGAACTCAGGAAATGGGCGCACTTGCCGCGCTTAAGTGCCTTGAAAATTGCGGAGTTGATCCTCTTGAGATCGACGCTATTCTCTGTATCACCGAGGAGTGGAAGGAATATCCTCTCACAACCTCTGCCTGCTACGTTCAGGATAGAATCGGTGCAAAGAACGCTTGGGGTATCGACGTTCAGAATCGTTGTTGTACAGCAGTTTCTGCTATGAAGCTTGCAAAGGATATGCTTATTGCTGATGACGAGATCAACACAGTTCTCGTTTGCGGTGGCTACCGTAACTGTGATTTCATCGACTATACAGATAGCGGTGTTTCCTTTATGTTCAACCTCGGTGCAGGTGGCGGTGCAATCCTTCTTAAGAAAAATTACGGCAAAAACTTGCTTCTCGGCACACATCTTATGAGTGACGGTAGCGTTGTTCATACCTGCGGATCAAAGGTTGGCGGTATAAACGAGCCCGTAACTCCCGAAAACTACAAAGAATACGGTATGCTTCGTCTTATGGATTCTCCTAAGATGAAGGGACTTCTTAATACCGTTTCAATGCCCAACTGGTATCATTGCATAGATGAGGCACTTCGCAAATCCGGCAAAACACGTGAGGACATTGACTATCTCAGCATTCTTCACATTAAGAGAAGCGGTCACAAAGCAATGCTTGCAGACCTCGGACTTCGTGAAGATCAGACAATCTACCTTGAGGATTACGGTCACATCGGACAGATCGACCAGATTCTTTCTCTTGAGCTCGCACTCAAAGAGGGCAAGGTTAAGGATGGCGACACTGTATGTATGATCGCAGCCGGAATCGGTTATACCTGGGCAGCAAATATCATTCAGTGGGGATAATTTATGGTTCAAATAATTAACACATTTTTGATGTCTTTAGTACCAATGTGTGTTACAGCTATCGTAACGATGGCAATTACCCTTATTTTCAGAACCTCATTTACAACAAACTTTGCACAGGGACTTATCTCTGCGTTTGGTGCATACGTTGCGGCTTGGTCGATAACAAAGCTCGGTTTACCTATGATAGTATCATTGTTGCTATCGATGCTTGTATCAATGGCTATTGCTGTGCTTGTGGACATTGGTCTTTTCAGACGCGGAAGATACGTTAATGCTCTCAGTAAGCAAATAATTACAATGGGACTCATATCGATCATTACGGGAATTATTCCCGTAGTGTTCGGTGATATCGAACAATATACAATCAATTCAATGATTCAAGACAATCTTGTTATCAGTGAAAACATTACTGTAACAAAAAATGCCTTGGTTTGTGTAGCGATTACGGCTGTTGTTCTTCCCCTTATATTTATTATGCTTCGTTACAGCAAATGGGGACTCTCAGTACGTGCAACTGCTTCTAACGAATACGTTGCAGGTATGATGGGTATTAATACACATGTTGTTACTGCTCTTTCGTGGGGTATTGCAGGAGCACTTGGTGCACTTGCAGCATTTATGAAATCATCAGGCGGCCCGGCACTTACAACATATTTTATGACTGATTATCAGGTAAGTGCGTTTTTGGCGGGTATTTTGGGAGGATTTGGAACATTTCACGGTCCTGTGATATGTGCACTTCTTCTTCCGTTGGCTGAAAATCTGGTTTACGTATCATTGGATTTAGCAGGTTATTCAGAATATACCGCTTGGTCAAAGGTTATTGTTTATGCAATAGCATTGGTGATAATTTTCATTAAGCCCCAGGGAATCTTCGGTAAAAAAATAGCAAGGAAGGTGTAAGAATATGGATAAATATTTAAGAAAACAATACTCCTTGCTTAACAAAGAGGTTAAATCAGAAGATAAGTTTACGAACGGACTAAGAAAAATTGTAAAGGTTCCGGCACTTCAATTCATTCTTTTTGGAATAATAATGTGCGTTGTGGGAGTTCTTGCAACACGTAAGATTTTGCCATATTCCTGGCAATCTGCATTTGCAACAACATTTTCTTATGCAATTGCATCAATCGGCTTTTGTCTTTTGATGGCATATTCGGGACTTGCATCGCTTGGCACTGGTGGATTTATCGGAATAGGAACATATGCCGTACATTACGTTATGGTAGAATCTCATCTGCCATTTGCAATTGCTCTTTTAACAGCAATTGGAGTATCCGTTCTCATTGGTCTGATAGTTGGCTTTATTTCGCTCAGAATCGAGGGTATCTATCTTGTAATTCTGACACTTGCACTGTCTGAAATATTGCGTACTCTTTATGCAGCGGTTGAGCCCAAGCTGTCACTTCTTTCAAAGGATGCAGTTCTTTTTGGAAGAAAATTCTCAAGAGATAATTCATTAATACTTGTAACAGTCGTTCTTGTTATCATAATGATAATAACCAGCAACCTTATCAACAGCCCAACAGGAAGAGCAATGCTTGCTATGAAGAATAGTACCGCAGCGGCTCAGGCGATGGGTATAAGCTTGATTAAATACCGTCTTATGGCGTTCATTATCTGTACAGCATACGCATCCGTTTCAGGCGTGCTTTTGATGATGACGGTTCGTGCGGCAGATGCAACCGAAGCAACAGGATTTTATGCACTTATTACCTCGCTGAATATTCTTGCAGCGGTAATAATAGGTGGATATAAGTCAATTTGGGGAGCCGTGTTTGGAACGTTTGTAATGTATGGTATTAAATTGGTTATTTTCAATCAGATACCTTTTCTTGCGAAAAACTCAGTTATCATTACACTCGCTTCGGGTATTCTGGTAATCATCATAGCTATGTATTTCCCGGGCGGACTTGCACAGCTTCTTGTTGAGTTGAAAACCAAGATAAAGGTTTTGATTAAAAAGATTAAGGAGGGTATTTATGGCAGAGATCTTGGCTAAAAAAATTAACTCCTTCAATCAGAATAAATTAATCAAGGCACGTAAAAGCATTGAATTTTGTCGTGAAGAGCTTGACGGACTTGAAGAAAAGTACAATAATATTATCGAAAGAAAACTCAATGATTTCCTTGTAAAAGGAAATAAAGAGCTTTCAAAATCTGCTTTTGATGCTTGTGATAAAGAAGAATATGCACAGCGAGTTTTTGAAGAAAAGCTTCAAAAATATGACGTGAAGGCATATATGAATCAAAGAGCAATCAACCACGGTGCAGCAAAAGCAATATTTAAAGAATCACGAGAGGGCAGACCTTTCGGACACGTTCTCATCAAGAGAGAGCTGAAAATGGAGGATCTCAATAAAAAAAGAGACAAATACATTGAAACTCTTGAAAGAGGCAAAGAAAAATTTCTTGCAAGATATAATACAACCTATATAGCTCCTTATAAGATTCATAAGGAAAGAATAGAGGGCGAATATTATGCTTTAAAGAAAAAACTTGAAGAATACTATTCAGAAAAGCTCAATCAGGATAAAGCGCGTCTTGAGGATAGAATAAAGAAGGAAGAGCAGAAGATAGCAGAAATCAAGTCGAAAATGCAAACGACCTATACCTTGCCCGATGATGTACTTCTTGAGGTTAAAGGACTAAAAATGTACTTTGGCGGTCTTAAGGCGGTCGACGATCTCTCCTTTAATGTAAAGAAGGGTGAGATATTCGGACTTATCGGCCCTAACGGTGCAGGTAAGACAACAGTATTTAACTGCATTACCCGTTTCTATGATGCAACGGGAGGCGAGATGTATTTTGAGAATAAATACGGAGAGGTTGTTAATCTTCGCGATTTCAAAGTACATGATATCATTCTTCAGGGTATCGGAAGAACATTCCAGAATATTGAGCTTGTAAAAGAAATTTCAGTTCTTGAAAATCTTCTGGTTGCAAGCACAAGAAGCTACAAAACAGGATTTTGGGGACATATGATCGCACTTCCTTCGCTTAGAAAAGAAGAAAAGCTCCTTAGAGCTAAAGCGATGAGAATACTTAAGTTTATGGGACTTGAAAACTATGCAGCTTGGTATGCAATGGGACTTCCATACGGTATTTTAAAGAAGGTTGAAATTGCCCGTGCACTTATGGCTGATGCTAAGCTCATTATTATGGATGAGCCGGCAGCAGGTCTTAATGACAGCGAGACAGCGGAGCTTACAGAGACTATTCGTAAGATAAGAGAAGAGTTTGGCGTAACAATCTTGCTTGTTGAACACGATATGAGTCTTGTAATGAACGTTTGTGATACTGTATGTGCAATCAGCTTCGGTCAGATGCTTGGCATAGGTACAACTGAAGAGATTCAGAATAACAGAGCAGTCCAAGAGGCATATCTTGGTGTGGCAGAGGAGGACTAATATGAGTGAAATTCTTAGAATAACGAATCTCAAGCTTAATTACGGTCCAATTGCCGCATTAAAAGGAATTGATCTTTCTGTTGAAGAAGGACAAATTGTTGCGATTCTTGGAGCTAACGGTGCCGGAAAAACCTCAACACTTAAGGTTATTTCAGGACTTTTAAAGCCCAGTGCGGGTGAGATATTTTTCAACGGACAAAAGATCAGCGGCAAGCCCGCACACAAGGTAGCTCAACAGGGAATTATGCAATCTCCCGAGGGACGCCACGTGCTTATCGGTCTTACCGTTGAAGAGAATCTTCGTGTTGGTGCTTATAATATCAAGAGTAAAGAGGAGTTAAGACAAAATTTTGAGCGTGTTTATACGCTGTTTCCCAGACTTGCTGAGAGAGCGAAACAACAATCCTCAACACTTTCAGGCGGCGAGCAGCAGATGCTTGCAATCGGACGTGCTTTGATGGGCTCACCAAAGCTTCTTATTCTTGATGAACCCTCTTTGGGACTTGCACCTTTGCTTATTAAGGATATTTTTGAAACCCTTGTTAAGATAAAGAAAGAGGGAACAACAATTCTTATTGTTGAGCAGAATGCTCTCTCAACTCTTAAGATTGCTGATTATGCTTACGTTCTGGAGCTTGGAAAGATCAGTATGCACGGCAAATCAGAGGATCTTATTAAGGATGAACGTCTTGTGGCTGCATATCTTGGCGGCAAATAATCACAGGATATAATAATCAAACATTACACCAATTATGGTGATGTTATAAAAAACTATAAGGAGAAAACTTATGAAAAACAGAATTATCAAACTCTTGTCACTTGCACTTGTGCTTGTGATGGCTCTTTCAACGTTTGCCGCTTGTACCGGTGATGAAGAAACCGCAAAGCTCAGCACAGACGTTTATGAGGGCGACGTAATCTACGTTGGTAACACAGCCGGAACAACCGGTGCACTTGCTTCCATTGGTGTACCTTTTAATCTTGGTATCAATGCAGCATTTGCAGAGTACAATGCAAACGGTGGCTTCAATGGCAAGACAGTTGCTCTTAAGCACTATGATGATGAAGGCGTTGCTACAAACTCCGTATCTCTTATGGAAAAGCTTATCCACGAAGATGAAGTATTCGCAATCGTAGGTAACTACGGTGGTTACGCAGTAAACGTAAACCTTGATATGCTCAAGGAAAACTGCGTTCCTATGGTTTACGCAGCAGCAGGTGTTGACGCTCTTTATAACGACAATGCTACAAGTGATGGCGACAGAGCTATTTTCCCCGTACAGCCTCTTAATATGACAGAAGGCCGTTCACTCATCGTTCGTGCATTTGCAAATGCACTTGATGCAAACAACCAACTTACAGGTGGTCTTGGTGCAACAAAGGTTGGCGTTATCGCAAACCAGGACGAAGCTTCTCAGGGTATTCTTAATGGAATTAAGCTTGAGGCTGAATCACTTCCCGCATCCAAGAAGGGCAACATTTTGTATCAGGACGTTCCCGGATCAGAATTCGGTCCTGCTGCAACATCTATCGTATCCAATGGCTGTGACACAGTTATTATCACAGTAACAGGTACAAACTTTGTTTCTGCTCTTAAAGCATTGGCAGATGCAAACTTCACAGGTAATGTTCTTACAAGTTATAACAATGCAACTCCTGCAGTTCTTAATGACGGTGATAACAAGCTCACAGAAACAGGTCTTAAGATTATGGACAGCATGACAATCTATGCTCAGGGTTGGCTTGACACATCCTCCACAACCTACGTTTACAAAGAGAATACAGCTCTTTTCAACGCATATAAGGTTGTTTACGGATACAAAGACGGTGTTCCCGGCTTTACAGAAGGTTACTGGAATGCAGCAGAAGCTATCTTCTCATACGCACAGACAGTAGATCCCAAATCCGCTTTGCAGATGAGCTACAACTCTTATGCACTTGCAGGATATATTGCAGGAAATCTCTTCTGCAACGCACTTGAAGAGCTTGAAAAGTCAGGCAAGGATCTTTCTCGTGCAAACCTTGTTGAAATTATGGAAACAGTTGAGCTTCCCGTTGCTATGGCTGACAAGATCTCCTACGCAAACGGTGCAAGAACAGGCGTTGAATCCTTCTCTGCAGCAGTATTCTATGATACAGCAGACGAAACAATAATGGGCGAATTGGCTACAGAAAATCACGCAGCAGCAAGTGCACCATTCTCCGGTCTTTTGACAATTGACCAGCTTAAAG
>JAZNWX010000180.1:0-4240 GCA_045593575.1 Eubacteriales bacterium
CCACGGTCAACAAATTCCTGCTTGATATCGTTGAATACTATCTTCGCGCCTGCTGCGTGAAGTCCTTTAGCTATAGCATAGCCAATACCGTATGATGCGCCTGTTATGAGGGCAACCTTGCCTTCAAGAGAAAAGTTCTTAATACTCATATTCATATCTCCTTTTTATCTAAGATCCTTTGTAAGAATGTGGTCCATGTCTGTAAATTCCTGATTTTCACCACACATTGCCCAGATGAACGAATAGTTCTTTGTTCCTACACCGCTATGTATTGACCAGGAGGGCGAAATTACTGCCTCCTCGTTATGCATAATGATGTGACGTGTTTCATTTGGTTCGCCCATCATATGGAATACTGCATCGTTTTCATCCATATCAAGATAGAAATAAACTTCCATTCTTCTTGCGTGAGTATGTGAGGGCATTGTGTTCCAGTTAGATCCAACCTCAAGCTGTGTAAGTCCCATCGAAAGCTGGCAGGACTCCATTACCTCGGGATGAATGTACTGATTGATAACTCTCTTATTGCAATCCTCAAGAGAGCCGCAAGGAACCTTTCTTGCCTTTGTAATATCTATCTTTCTGATAGGATATTCTGTGTGAGCAGGACAGCTGGTAGCATAGAATTTTGCGGGTGATGCGGGATCAACACTGCGGAAAATAATATCCTTATGTCCGCGTCCAACGTAAATTCCGTCACGGGGATTCATTTCATAAACTTCACCGTCAATAACGATTTCACCCTTGCCACCGATATTGATACAACCAAGCTCTCTGCGCTGAAGGAAATAATCAGCAGCAAGCTCCTTGCCTGCTTCAAGTGACAGTTCATTGTCTACAGGATAAATTCCAAGAACGATAATTCTGTCGATATGGCTATACACCATCTTCACATTATCTTTTGTAAAAAGACCGGAAATATGAAACTCCTCTCTAAGACGGTCTGTAGTATAATATTTCACGTCCTTTGCATTAGCAGCATCTCTGACTTCCATAATAAAATCTCCTTTATTAAAATAAAAATTTCTTCATATTAAAGATACCACATTTTCACAAATAAATCAAGTATTTTTGTGAATTTATTATTGTTTTGTATATATTATACAAATATATATTATTCAATAAAAATTGAAGGATTAATTTTCAAAAAAGGGTGGAAATTAACTCAGTTTTGTGATATAATGATTATAATTAGGTTAATTATACACTTTTATAGAAAACGGAGGGCTTTATGGCTCATTATATAGAAAAACTTGAAAAATTGACTTTGCCTCTCGTGGTGCTAAACGGAACTGTGGCATTCCCTGCCATTACCGTAAATTTTGAGCTTTCTGACAAGGCAAATATTGCGGCTATAGAGGCTGCAAACAGCGTAAATTCTTTTATATTTATCGTTTCAAAAAAACATATTTCAAACGAACCGATTGACTTTTCAAAAATCTTCTCTGTTGGTACCGTTGCAAAGATTAAACAGTCAATAAAAACACCCGAGGGTAAGCTTCGTGTTATTGCCGAGGGATTTGCAAGAGGTACTGCAGAAGAATACAAGGATTTTGCAAACTACAGAATTGCTGAAGTTATTTGCAAAACGCTCACACTTGAGAACCCGGATCAGATAAAGGTTGAGGCACTCACCCGTGAGGCACTTTCTGCCATAGAAAAAATGTCGGGCTTTTTGCCTGCCTCTTCAAAAGAGGTTATTTCGACTATCAAAACTATCAAAAACCCCGGTGCTCTTGCTGACTTTATCGCTTCAAATATTCTTGTCAGACATACTGACAAGCAGGAGATTCTATCTTGCTTTGAGCCCATTAAGAGACTTGAAAAGCTCATAGTTATCATTGAGGAAGAAACTGCTCTGTTGGAATGTGAAACCGCTATTCACAAAGAGGTACGTGCACGTCTTAACAGAAATCAAAAGGAATACTATCTTCGCGAACAGCTTCGTGTTATTAAAGAAGAGCTTGGTGACACAGCTGAAACAGATGAATTTTTTGATCGCATAGTAGAGATGCATTTTCCCGAAGAAATTGAAGCAAAGCTCATTAAGGATGCTGAAAGAATGGCTCGACTTCCCTTTGGATCGGCTGAGCTTTCTGTTATGAGAACGTATTTTGAAACTATACTTGACATTCCGTGGAACAATTCCACGAAGGACAGAGCTGATATTTCAGCCGCTTCTAAAATTCTTGAACGGGATCACGACGGTCTTGAGGACGTTAAAAAGAGAATTCTTGAGTTTTTGGCTGTTAAGGAACTTAATCCCGATCTCAAGAATCAAATCATTTGTCTTGTTGGCCCTCCAGGCGTGGGTAAAACGTCAATAGCGGCATCCATTGCCAATGCCATGAAGCGTAAATACGTTCGTGTTTCTCTTGGCGGTGTCAGAGACGAGGCGGATATTCGCGGACATAGAAAAACCTATGTTGGTGCTATGCCGGGCAGGATTATCAATGCTCTTATACAAGCCAAGGTCAACAATCCTCTTATGCTGCTTGATGAAATAGATAAACTCACAAGAGATGCTCACGGAGACCCCACAAGTGCACTTTTGGAAGTTCTTGACAGCGAGCAGAATAAAGCTTTCAGAGATCACTTTGTTGAGCTTCCTTTCGACCTTTCAAATTGTTTCTTTATTGCAACTGCAAATACACTTGACACAATTCCCCGTCCTTTGATTGACAGAATGGAAATTATTGAAATCAAGATTTACACCAAGCGTGAAAAGATGAGCATTGCAAAGAATCATCTGATAGGTAAACAGCTCAAGCGTCACGGCCTTAACAGACGTATGCTTAAGATCACCGATTCTGCAATTGAAGAAATAATAGATTTTTATACTCGCGAAGCAGGTGTCAGAAATCTTGAACGAACCATCGCCTCTCTTTGCAGAAAGGCAGCTCACGAAATAGTTTCAGGTAATGCCAAGTCAGTAGTTATCAAAGCAGAAAATATCTCTAAATATCTTGGTGAAAGAAAGTATCTCCCCGAAAAGATCGATGAAGTAAATGAAATCGGAACAGTAAACGGTCTAGCTTACACCGAGCTTGGCGGAGATATGCTAAAAATTGAGGTTTCTGCACTTGAGGGCACGGGCAAGATCGAGCTTACCGGCTCACTTGGTGATGTTATGAAGGAAAGTGCACAGATCGCAATTAGTTATGTGCGCAAGATTGCAAACGATTACGCTATTCCCTCTGATTTTTACAAAACTAAGGATATACATATTCACGCACCCGAGGGAGCAGTTCCCAAGGATGGACCTTCCGCCGGTGTTACTATGGTAACAGCACTTGTCAGCGAGCTTTCAGGCATCCCCGTAAGACGCGACGTTGCGATGACGGGTGAGATTACTCTTCGTGGCAAGGTTCTTGCCATTGGCGGTCTTAAAGAAAAAACAATGGCGGCCTACAACGCAGGTGTAAAAACCGTTCTTATCCCCAACGATAATTTGAAGGATCTTAATGACATTGATCCTCTTGCACGCGAGAATTTGGAATTTATCCCTTGCAAAACACTTGATGATGTTTTAAAAAATGCACTTGTGCCACACGACCTCTCTTCAATTCTTGAGGAAACCCTGCCCCATATCACAGGTGAGGCAACTGTTTCAAGTGCAACTATCTATAGAAAATAAGAAAGTAGGTCTTTATGCCAGTTAATATTCAAAATACCTCACTTCGCATCAGCGCGGGACTTGCTAAGCAGTTCCCCACTAATCCGATGAAGCAGGTAGCTTTTTCGGGACGTTCAAACGTTGGTAAAAGCTCACTTATAAATACAATACTTGGCAGAAAATCACTTGCACGTGTTTCTTCAATGCCCGGTAAAACGATAACAATCAACTTCTATGACGTTGATAAAAAGCTCTTCCTTGTTGACCTTCCGGGATACGGATATGCAAAGCGTCAATTTGAAAACAAGCAGGTCTGGTCATCTCTTACTGACGGATATTTTACTCAGAATAAGAATATTGACCTTCTCTCCCTTGTTGTTCAGCTCGTTGACTGCAAGGTCGGAATTACCAATGACGATGCGATGATGATAGATTTCCTCAATCAGATGGAAATCCCCTATATCATCGTTGCAACAAAAGTTGATAAGCTCAATAAAACCGATAGAAACAAGCAGCTTGAAAAGATCGCAAATGACGAGGTGCTCCAAGAAGGTACAAATGTAATTCCTTTTTCCTCTCACACGGGCGAAGGTAAAATGGAGCTTTTAAAGGAAATATTCAAAT
>JAZNWX010000181.1:0-3767 GCA_045593575.1 Eubacteriales bacterium
TTTTGCTTGCAAAACGCGGTTATCAAAACCGCGAGGTGAGTTTGTTCGGTGCACCACTATCACTTCAAATTTTTGTTGAATTGTACGCGCACCATGGCGGCGTGCTTGCACGTAAGCTCATCGATTGGATTTCAAAACCGATAATTCACCCGTGAATTATCGAAAATTTACGCGAGTAACACCTTTTAAGTAAAGTAACTCCCCGCTAAATCAAAATTTTAAGTTTTGTTTCATATATCATTAACAACAAAAAAGTATAAAATATTTTCAAAAAACCTATTGACAAATATGAAAAATATGATATAATACTTGTGTTATCCAAAGACAGCAGGTTCCGGTAAAGGCGCAAGCTCTCCTGCCGAGGAAGGTTTTATACTTTAATATTGTATTATTGTAAGTCTTTCCTTGGGGTGCTATGCCTTTATGGAAGGATTTTTTTATTACATTCGTTATTATTACAGGAGGAAAGTAAAATGCCAAGTAAAGTAATACTTGAAAAGAAGCAACAGGTTGTTGCTGAACTTTCTGCTCAGATCAAAGAATCTGTTTCCGGTGTTCTTGTTAATTACCAGGGTATCACAGTTGATGCTGATACAGCAATGCGTAAGGAACTCCGTGAGGCTGGCGTTGACTATAAGGTAGTTAAGAACTCCCTTACAGGCAGAGCTTGCGAAGAAGCAGGCTTCGGCGAAATGAAGCAGTACCTTACTGGTATGACTGCTATTGCTATTTCCAAGGAAGATGCGGTTGCTCCCGCAAAGATCCTTAAGAAGTATGCTGACAAGGTTAAGTCATTCCAGATTCTTGCAGGTTACGTTGACGGCGCTGTAGTTAATGAAGCTACGGTTAATGAGCTCGCTGACATTCCCTCAAGAGATGTACTCGTTGCGAAATTCCTTGGAAGCATTCAGAGCCCTCTTTACGGCTTTGCATATGCAATCCAGGCAATTATCGACAAGGACGGAGAAGGCGCTCCTGCTCCCGCAGAAGAAGCTCCCGCTGCAGAATAATCTGCAAACAAAACTCATCGCGTGTAAAAATCGCATAATAAACACTAAAAATTTTTTATTGAATTTTGGAGGATTTAAAAATGGCTAACGAAAAGATTACAGCTATTGTTGAAACAATTAAAGGTTTGACTATTCTTGAGTTGAACGAACTCGTAAAGGCAGTTGAGGAAGAATTCGGCGTATCCGCTGCTCCCGTTGCTGCTGTTGGTGTTGCTGCTCCCGCTGCTGCAGTTGAAGAAAAGACAGAATTTGACGTAATTCTTGCATCCTTCGGTGCTAAGAAGCTCGACGTTATCAAGGTTGTTCGTGAGCTCACAGGTCTTGGTCTTAAGGACGCTAAGGACCTTGTTGAAGGCGCTCCCAAGACACTTAAGGAAGGCGTTTCTAAGGATGAGGCTGAAGCAATTAAGAAGTCTCTTACTGATGCAGGCGCAACTGTTGAAATTAAGTAATTTACTTTCTAACAAAACATTTTTTACTTGCTGTACAAAACAGGACACGAAACCGTGTCCTGTTTTTGTTTTCATTTATATTCTTGATCATAGTAACCACTAATTTCATAAGAATAATTATCATCACAGAAGTATGCACTTGCCCCTTCTTCTTTCTCACACAAAATATATATAGTAAGATCACCAAGCTTATATTTGAAAAACATTTCAGGATATTTTTCAAACCAAATATCAAGTTGAGAAGGATATTTATCTCCTATATCGGTGATATCTTCCGACGGTACAATAGCTGTAGCACTAAATGACATACTTAATAATGGATATTCAGCTGTACAACAAGGATCGCAAACACCATAACCAATCACGAAACGTTCCATCCGAGTTCTATCTGCCCCCGAACCGGTTTCTGCGTTATCCGGCAAATATAAATATGCTTCTATGCTTGAAACACGATTTTCGCTAACAGTATCAAACCTTGATGGATAATATATCGAATCCGTTAAATATGGTAAATAGTCAGTGCTAATATAATTCATATTGTTTTTATCACATAAACAATCTCTGACGTAACAGCTGTGTTTTTCACCTTTATTATTCTTATATTCATTAAACCTCCACGTATCATCTAATCCGATAAACGGTTCTTCAAACTCGTGATATTCGATAGACAAAATCATATCTTTGATTTCAGGATATTTATTAAGAGCATCTATTGAAGAAATCTTTTCATAGCCGTGTTTTTCAAAATCATAATCAATAACATTATAGTCAACGGAGATAGTTTTATTATTATAAGTAATATTCAGTTCATCATCGCTTCCAAGTTCATAAAAATAGATAGTAAAGGCCATCACTCCTCTGGATGTATATGCATACTCAACCACAGCATTTTCTTCGTTATACTCAATTTTGACATCTTTGTATGTATTTTCATCAACCTCTTGATTTAACAATTCTACTTCTATATAGTACTGTCTTGAAATTTCAAAATCAAGTGTTTTCAATGCCTCAATATCCAATATGCGAACTTTAAATTCCGAATTTCTCCCTCTCCATGTTGGCACAAAGGAAAATGAACAGCCAACTAAAGTCAAAACGGTACTCGCAATAATCACCAAAATTAAAATCTTCGCCATAAGTTTAGTCATAAATAACCTCCATATTAAAGTATAACTCTCACATCTATCTATCACAAGCTACCGATTGCAAACAAAACCGTAAGAATCTTATTTATTCAGCTGTTATCGTATACTCTGCGATCAACTGATAAAGATTTTTGCCAACAAGCTGATAATAGGTACTTCTATTATCGCCAATATAGAAATATTCATCTTTGAGAAAATAAATTCTTACACCGTTCATCTCAATATAATAAGTAGGAGTCTCAGCGCCAAGATATATATCGTCGGTAAGCTCAATAAACTCAAGCTCGTTTGTAGGAATTGAAGCAACGAGCGAACCGTCTGTAAGATAAACACTGCACTCTCTGTTCCAAATCTCAAATCCGTAATGATTCACAAAATTCGTTCCGTCGCGGAACACGGGCAAACGAACTATTTCAAAATAGTTACCGTTTCCGTCATGATAGAAGTCCCCATTGATAAAATACAATTTCTTAACCGTTCCGTCATTCAAGGTGAACTGAACTATAAAATATCCACCGTCGGCAATTTGAGTTTCCTCTTCGGTAACGGGCGTTGAATCAAGCCAATAATATTCCTCAAAAATACTTGAAATCACCGCTTTATCTGTAGAAGATGAAATATGAGTGAACGAAACAGGTGGCAAGGGGCCGCCACCACCCGAGATCATCTTGATTTCTGCAATATCATCAGCGGTTATCTCGTTCATCCACTCGCAACTTGACAAATTACGAAGAAAATGATTTGTGGGGGTGGGACGGTTGGACATCTCAAATCCACAAACATCGCAGAATAAGTTTCCATCCTCGTCAACGTGATCGTAAGAAACAACGTTTGTCTTACAAACATTCCAGGTGCAATGAACATTTTTATAATGCATTTGATCATCAAACGACCATTCTTCATCCTGAATATGCTCGTGCTTCAAGTTGAATTCGCACGAGGCAAGAGAAATAATGACAAGAGCCAATGAGAGAAATAAAAATAAACCTTTTTTCATAAATTCACTTCCTTTCACTACTATAAGTCAACAATTTCAAGTAAAAGTGTAACAATTTTGGAAAAATATATTATTTTTGCTTTTTATTTCAAATTTCTACCTTCTTTTTTTATTTTGTTTATTCATATAAAAATTTTAAATATTATATCACACAATATCAGCA
>JAZNWX010000182.1:0-8512 GCA_045593575.1 Eubacteriales bacterium
GTGATCCTTGCAGACGGTAATGAATACTTTTTTGGTGACCTTAAGCCGACCTGGGTTGAGCTTCAGAATGTGCTTCACGTAGTATTTGAGGATAAATTTATAGGTGCAGGCTCCGCAACAAAGGAATTTCAGGAGTGGGAAGATCAACTTGACCTTGTTGACATAGTTTGCGGCTCCGCTGAATTGCTCAATCAAAGCGGTATTGAAGGTGAGCTTATCAATATTGCCGACTATCTTGAATATATGCCCAATTTCAAGGCATATCTTGAAGCAAATCCAATGGTATATGTATCTATTATGGCAGATACTGAAGAAAAGTCGATTTATTTTTCACCCTATTTTGACGGTGTGAACGATATTGAACGCGTACCTCTTATGAGAACTGACTGGATAGAGCGGCTTCTTGACGGTGAAGGTGATTTCTATGGGGGAGCTTACAATTACACCGGCTATCCCGTTTATCAGCCATATATGCCCACAAGCGGCAAAGTACTTGTTGACGTGGTTACTCCTGACGGATTGGGAGTTGAAATCATTATAAAGGACTATGATGCGGCAGGCAATATTATAGCACTTATGAATGAAGCCGGTGAAATAGACGGTGTTACAGCAGTAAATATGCTTCGTAAATACATTGACGAAGCGTATAACGGTTATTACGGTACAAAGAGATCCGATCTCTTTGTTGGACAGAATGCAGCTTGGGATGCAGACGAGCTTGTTGCTCTTCTTCGTTGCATAGTTGCCAACCCACAGACGCTTAACGGAACCGATAGAGTTGAAGGAATCTTCACACGTGAGGATAGCAACAACCAAAGACGTGTTGATATGCTGCGTCTGGCAGGAGTACTTTTTGGCGTTCGCGGTCTTGACTCCCGTCAGGATTATCTCTACGTTGGTGCTGACGGTCTTCTCCACGATGCACTTCAGGAGGAAGCAACCTACGTCGCACTTGAGAGAATGTATGCGATGGCACAAGAAGGACTTATTTCATCTGCCTTTATCAATAACCAGAATACAAATTCAAGTGAAATGCTTCGCCAGGATGTCGGTTTTATGAGCTATGACTATAATCAGACACAAACGGCATATAACGAAACAAGACTGAACTGGGATGAAGAGTACAGAGCAGCGATGTTACCCGTGGCACGTTGGCAGGACGGCTCGGGAGAAATCTTTATGAGATTTACAGAATCCTGGAGATCGCTTAAAACTGACGGCTGGGCTATTTCAAAGGCAGGAGTCGCAGATGATGAAAACAAGCTTCACGCGGCCCTTGCACTCATTGACTATGCATACAGCAAAGAAGGACAGATTCTTATGTCCTACGGCCCTGATGAATTTATTATGCACGATGAAAACGGTGATATGGTAATGTTCAACCACAACGGTGAGCAGTGGCCCGTTATAGCTGACGAAACCTATAACGAGCTTTGGAGCCTTACTTCAGGCAACTACACAAATTACGCACGTATGTATCTTGGTTCAACTCTTTCGTTCGTAAAGAGCCAGTCCTTTGAATACCAATGCACGCATACCGTTGGAAAAATCGGTATGACATATATTTCAAATGCTATTGCATACGGAACGATAAAGCATCCCGAGCTGGCATTTACCGATAATCCTTGGTATGCCTGTGTTCCCACCATTCTTCCATTGACGTATGAGGAGAAATCAACTGTTGACGGTCTTGAGTTCGACTTGAAATATCTGTTCTCCACATCCAAGAATTATAATAATTTATTGCTTTCCATTATCACTTACGGATATGAGTACGGAGATTATTCCAACAGAGATCAACTGATCTATAGCATATCAAATAATTGGCACGGAGCAGAGTGTCTTTACATTAAGAATACTGCTTGGTTAAGATTGATTGAATGCCACAATGACTTAATTCAATAAACCGAATAATAAAAAGCCCACACTAAAACCGTGTGGGCTGATTTTTATTTACTCATTTGTCTTTGCTTTCTGATCTCTCTATCTCTGTCGCGATAGAATTTTGAACGCTTTTTCTTGATATAGAGCGAATAGATCGCAAATCCGAGAATGCCTGCAACGATGAGGGCACTTGTGACGTGGATCCAAAGCTCAGTTTCGTTTTCTGTCTTAAGGGATTCCCAAAGCCCGTTCACGTGCTCCTGAATATCAACACCCGTTTTTTCATCCTTGAAATAGTTCTCATAAGCGGGATTGTAGGGATAATCGCCCTGTGCTTCGTCCTTGCTCTTACCGTAAAGAACTTCCCAGGCATCAACAAGGCACTCGGTTTCGTCCTTGTTGTAAACACTGTAATTATAGTCGAGAAGCTCGATATATTCGGGATTATTAAGCACTGCAGTGTTGGGGGAGGCATAGCCGATGTAGAGTGCATTGGCTGTGGCAGCTCTGACGTCAATCATAAAGTTGATATATTCGTGTGCTATCTTGGGATTGCGTGAATTCTTGGGAATACACATAGCATCAACGAAATAGTTTGTGCCTTCTTTCGGATAGTAGAATCTGAGGTCCCCGTTATCAGCAGCCATTGTAAGAAAATCGCCTGCGTAGTAAGAGGAGATCCAAGCTGAGGCACTCTTCATTTTGTTGAATATCTCATCGTTTACGTAGCCCTGAAGAAGTGGTTTTTGCTTTTTCAATTCTTCAAGTGCCTTGTTCCAATCCTCAGGATTGCGGGAGTTGACGTCAAGTCCCTCCTTATACATCGCTGTAGCTAATGCATCACGGGGGTTATTGAACTGCAATATCTTGCCCTTGTACTTTTCGTTCCAGAGAAGATCCCAGCTTTCGCCTTCAACGTCCTCCTCCTTAACGAATTCAGAGTTGTAAATAACACCGACCATACCGTAGGTATAGGGAACGCTGTAAGCATCCGTCGGGTCATAGTGAAGTCCCTTGAATTCCTCGCTGATATTACCGTAATTGGTAAGGAGCGATTTATCGAGAGGCAGGAGCATATCCTCGGCTATCATTTTTTGAATCATATAGTCGGAGGGGATTACAATATCATAAGAAACAGCACTGTTTGACAGCTTTGCATACATATCCTCGTTGGTTGCGTAGGTGGAGTAGTTCACCTTAACGTAAAAACCGTATTTATCTGCGAGAGTAGAGTTGAAATACGTCTCAAATTCGGCATTTACGTCGATGTAGCCACATTCTTCGTCCTCCATATCCGAGATATATTCACCCCAGTTATAGACATTGAGTGTTACCGTTGGATACTTTTTGGTGTCAGTTGTGCCTTCGGGCTCTCCGCAGGAGCAGAGAAGAAGTGCAGCTGCTATAAAAATGAGGGTTAAAATTCTGATCTTCATTATTTTTTCCCCCCTTTTCGTACTCGGTTATCAGTTTTTCTTGCACTCTTGATATTCGAGATGATAAGAAGTGTAAATACCGTTACGATAATGAGCGTTGAGAGTGCGTACATATCGGGCTTAACAGTCTTTTTCGTCATCGAATATATATGAAGCGGAAGAGTCTGAAAATCCGTGGGGCTGACGAAATAAGAAATAACAAAATCGTCAAGCGAGAGGGTGAATGCCATTACGGCGCCTGAAATTACACCCGGCATAATATTTGGAAGCTTCACCTTGAAGAATGCCTGTACGGGTGTGCAGCCAAGGTCGAGAGCCGCCTCTGAAAGAGAGTCACCAAGCTCGTTTATGCGGGGAAGAACGTTTAAGATTACGTATGGCAGGCAGAACGTAACGTGTGCTATGAGCATTGCGGCAAAGCCGATGCTGTTGTAGTCGGCAATATTGAAAAATCCGACAACAGCCGCAAAGAAAAGCATAAATGAAACGCCCGTTACGATATCGGGGTTCATCATTGGCACGTTGGTAACGCTGTTAACCATAGTTTTCAGCCATTTTGATTTCATTCTGTAAATGCCCTCTGCCGCCGCAGTACCGATTACTGTGGAGATGAGTGCAGAGGATACAGCGAGAATGAGTGTGTTTCTGAGGGCTTTGAAGGCATCTTCGTCCTCAAAGAGCCTTAAATACCAATCAAAGCTGAAGCCCGTGAAGTTTGCTGTGCTTTCACTTGCATTGAACGAGAACAAAATAAGCGTGATGATCGGTATATAAAGAATTGCGAAAATGACGCAAAGGTATATTCTTGAAGCATATTTTCTCACGGTATGATACCTCCTTCGCCTTCCTCGGTGAAGTAATTCATAATACCGAGGGAAATAAGAATGAGTATCATCATTACAAGAGAGATCGCAGAGCCGGTGTTGTACGCACCCATTACGAACTGACGCTCAATCGTATCGCCGATAAGCTCAAACGTACCTCCGCCGAGCTTCTGGGAAATATAGAAGGTTGAAATTGATGGCACGAATACCATCGTTACACCTGAAATAATACCCGAGAGCGAGAGGGGAAGAATAACCTTTGTCAAGGTCTGAAGGGTGTTGCAGCCAAGGTCGCTTGCAACCTCCCACATATGCTTGTCAATTTTAGAAACACAGGTATAGATGGGAAGCACCATATAGGGCAGGAAGTCATATACCATACCGAATATAACCGCACCCTTTGTTCCTACTATGTGAAAATCTGTGCCGAGGAGCGTGTTGATAAAACCTCCGTCGTCAAGAAGTGCCATTATGGAATACGTTCTTATAAGAAGGTTTGTCCACATTGGAAGCATAAGAAGCATAATGTATATCTTCTGATGCTTTGGGTTGCTTCTTGCAATTATGTAAGCCAACGGATAGCCGATAATAAGACAGATAAACGTTGCTATAACTGAAAGCTCTATTGAAAGTCCGAAAATTGATACGTAATCTTTAAGCTCCGTCACGTTTTCCAGGGTGAAGGCACCCTCGGGATCTGTGAAGGCATAGCAGATTATCATTATCAACGGAATTACAATGAATAGTATCGCCCAAAAAATATGGGGAGCTGCCGCAATAGAGCTCATAAATGACTTTTTCTTTTTCATTATTTATGACCATAACCTCAAAAGAGGTTTCCTTTATTTCGGAATTGCAGTAGTGAGTAAAAACTCAAAAAATCAATTAAAATTCTTCAGCTGCTTCAGCATCAGAAAGCATATCAAGCTCATCAGAGAAGGATGAGTAGTCGCCGAACATACCGGAATACTTGGATTTCTTCATAATATGAATAGCATCCGGCTCGATATAAAGACCGATGAACTGGTCGGGAGCCACGTAGTCGGTTGACTGAATCATCCACTTAAAGCCCTTGATGTCCACGATGATTTCATAGTGAACGCCCTTGAAGGTTACAGCGGATACCTGACCTGTGAGCATACCGTTTTCGGGTGCCACAACGTCAACGTCCTCGGGACGAACGACAACGTCAACCTGCTCGTTCTTTTCAAAGCCCTTGTCAAGACAGTTGAAATTGTGTCCTGCAAAGCGAACGTTGTAGTCGGAGAGCATAACGCCGTCGATAATATTACTTTCGCCGATGAAGTCGGCAACGAATGCGTTTTTGGGCTCGTTATAAATATCGGTGGGAGTGCCTATCTGCTGAATTTCACCGTCAGCCATAACTACTATGGTGTCGGACATTGAAAGCGCCTCCTCCTGATCGTGAGTAACGTAAACGAAAGTGATGCCGATGCGTTGCTGAATGTTCTTAAGCTCAACCTGCATATCCTTGCGGAGCTTTAAGTCAAGAGCACCAAGCGGCTCGTCAAGAAGGAGCACGCGGGGGTGCGAGATGAGTGCACGGGCAATTGCAACTCTTTGCTGCTGACCGCCCGACATTGTGCTTACGCTCTTGTTCTCAAATCCCGAGAGTGCCACCATTTTGAGCATTTCGGTTACTTTTTCTTTTATTTCGTTTTCGGGCAATTTCTTTAATCTGAGTGGGAACGCGATATTCTCATACACGTTCAGATGGGGGAAAAGTGCATATTTCTGGAACACGGTATTAACGTGTCTTTTGTTGGGGGGAAGATCGTTTATTTCCTTGCCCTCAAAAAGCACCTTACCCTCGTCAGGTGTTTCAAATCCGCCAATGATACGAAGCGTTGTGGTCTTTCCGCAACCGGATGGGCCAAGGAGGGTTACAAATTCCTTGTCTCTGATATAGAGGTTAATATCGTGAAGAACCGTTTCACCGTCATACTGCTTTGAAATATTCTTCAGGTCAATCACCTTTGTGTCGGTATAAGTTACCTTTGGTTTAATAATATTGCCGTTATTTTCTTTCATTCCGCATAATACTCCTATATTAAAAATATTTTGGGAATGGGGAATAAACCATAAAAAGTTCATTCCTATCCATCATAGCAAATATTGTAGCAGATATAGAGATAAATTGCAATAGGTTTGATAAAAAAAGTCGAAAAAAATCGGCAAAATTCAAGAAAAATTTGGATTATTCGTTAGCAACTTGAAAAAAATCAAAAAAACGTGCTGTTTTCTCTTATAAACTCTCAAAAACTCGCAAAATCTCTTATTTTGTTGCCAAAAATGAAGCATTTTGAGAAGAAAATCAGGCAAAAAACGAACATCGGGACTCCATTTGCACTTTTGAGCATCATATATACCGAGAGCAGCCAGATTGAAACAAGAGTCAAAAACGCGATAAATCTCAGTATTTTTTCTGCCGTATCAAGAGAAAAAATCAGGCAAAGCACACATTTCAGCATTCTTCCGCCGTCGAGCGTGGGGAGTGGAATAAGATTAAACAGAGCAAGGCAGAGCGAGAGGATTGAAAAAGGGAACAAAAAGCTCTGATAAAAGGGAAGCTCCATCCTGTCAAGGGCCACCCTGAAGGTGAAGGCGAAGCCGAGGAGTCCTGCAAGCGGGCCACCGAGGGCGAACAGAAGCTCGTCGAGGTAGGAGGGCTCGCGTTGAGTTGTAATTCTGGCACCGAGGAGAGAAAGTTCAAAGCTCTTAATTCTGATTTTCAGAATTTTGGCACAAAGCAGGTGACCGAATTCGTGCAAAAGGACTGCACAGAGAAGAGGGAAAAGAAATCTGGTTCGCAGAATTATTAAAAACGCGATCCAGATTATGCTGAGTGGAGAAACTTTTATTTTTTTCATATAAGCTCCTTTGTGGATTTACACATTTTGTGTGTTAGTATCAATTTTATTAATTATATCTGCTGCTTATATGTAAATTAAAAATATTTATCTAAAATATTTTCAAAAGCTATTGACAATTTGCAAGAAAAGTAATATAATAATTAAGTCGCGTAAGCGGGCCATTAGCTCAGTTGGTTAGAGCTACCGGCACATAACCGGTCGGTCTTAGGTTCGAGTCCTAAATGGCCCACCAGAAAAAGCACATCTGTTTTTCAGGTGTGCTTTTTCCTTTTTTACCGCAAATACTTGATTTTCTTTTCGCTATTCGCTATAATAAATACAATAAATATTTTATGGAGGCATTATGTATATCTTCTTTGCTTTGATTCTGATTTTGCCAATGCTCGCATTAAGACGCAGGGCGGACGGCGATACAAATATTCTGGATTCAAAATCCACTACCTGATCAAGCAGAGAAGATTGACGGAATAGGGAGAATAATATGAGTAAAATAGTTTTATCAATTCTCGCTCTTTTAGCGGCTATATCCCTGATTTTCACGGGAGTGATGTTCTTTGCCATCAAGGGCTTTGAGTCATACGAAACGTCCGTTACTGTTGACGAGGACGCACAAGTTATAAGAACGGACGGGGACGAGGTTCGCATATTAAGGTTTTCAGACGTTCAGACGAAAAATCTTATTGAGTGTGCGATAGCATATCCTACGGTCAAGCGACTTGTTAAAAAATATCAGCCCGACATCATCATTCTGACGGGCGACAATATATCCGACGGTTCGGGGGAGCTTGTTCTTGAAGCATTTATTGACCTTTTTGACAGCTTTGAAATCCCGTGGGCACTTGTGTTCGGAAATCACGACAGAAATTCTGCCAACAGTATGCAAGAGATTTGCTCAGCACTTGAGGGCAGCGAATACTGCCTGTTCAAAACGGGCTATATGGATGACAGATACGGAAACTACCACTACAATATTGAAATTGGGGGCAGAGTTGTTCGCACGTTGATCTTTATGGACTCCGAAAAATCCAATTTCACAGACGAGCAGGTGGAGTGGTACAGAGATACCGTCAATGAAATATCTGAACAAGAGGGCAGAGTTGTACCGTCATTTGTGTTCTTCCACATTCCCATTCAGGAAACCAACGATGCGTATAAGCTCTATCTTGAGGATCCATCCGTTGGCGATGGCTTTATTGAGGATCCGAGAGTGCAGAGCGAGAACACGGGCTTCTTTGATGCGGTGAAGGAGCTGTCAAGCACCGATGCTTTATTCTTCGGACACGATCATCTTAATAACGCGATTATCGAATATGATGACGTGCTGTTCTGCTATGCGATGAAAACGGGATACACGGTATATTACGATTTTGACAGAATGGGAGCAAATCTGATTACGGTGAGCGCTGAGAATTTTACAATTGAGATGGTAAAATAAAATGCAAATAAAAAACCGACGCTGAAATTTCAGCGTCGG
>JAZNWX010000183.1:0-7007 GCA_045593575.1 Eubacteriales bacterium
ATTTTACTAATTTTAAATCTTTTGTAACTATTTGTACATTTTTGGAATAAAACGACAAAAAAATATGTCATATTTAACAATTCACATATAAATAATGTTGAAAAAACACAAAATAATCAAATAATTGACAAAAAAATCAAAAAATACCGCGTCCAAATGGACGCGGGATTAATACCGTACTAATTAGTATGTTACTTCGTAAGAAACTGCGTTTCCGTCGAATATAATTGTAAGCGTGCCACCGTTTTGAGTTACATCAACATTAATATTACCGCCATTGGGACCGCCTTCTCCCCAGTTAACACCCCAAGAGTGATCCTGAACAACCTTGAATGAATATGAACCCTGTGCCAAGCCACTGTAAACCTTTTTGTAAACACCGGCCGCTGCATCGTATTCCATATCATTTGCAGTATTAAGTGTATCCCAACTTGTACCGCAAAGATTATCAGTACCAGCTACAGTGTAAGCAATTGCTGAACCGCACTGGCTGCAAACACCGCCAACGTATGTGTGAACACAAGCAGTAGGATCATATGTGAAGCCTTCAACAGCATTTGCACCGTTCCAAAGCATCTGGAAGCCACTTTCGTTAGCAAGACCTTCAGTCAAGATATCGGGAGACTGATCGGTTGCACCGGATCCATCATCCTTAATACCTGTGAAAAGGAATCCTGTTGTTCCTACGGGAAGAACGATGGAGTAAACATCATATCCATCAGCACCGCCAACCTTATTCATAGGTGCACCGGGGAATTCAGTGCCTTCAACACCTTCACCCCAATAATGGCAAGCTACGTTTGACCACTTCCAGTTATTCTTGAAGTAAACTGTGATTTGCTCTGTAGTTGCAGATCCGCTTCCGCCACCGGGAGTTACAGCACCTGCATCTTCGCTGCTGTTTGTCCAAAGTCCTGTGGAAACGTGATAGTAAATCTTATCGTCAGACTTATCGGGAACTGCGAGGTCAGATGTCTGTACTCTCTTCATATCCCAGCTATTCTCTGTTGTTTCTTCTTTGAAGTCAACAAAGGTTACCATATTTGCGCCTGCGGGAATTGAAACCTCAAATACGTTAGGATCCGCTGTAGGAATGAAATCAGCCCACATGTCGCCGGGCCATACCCAAGCACCCATCTTGGAACCGTCGTTCCAAACGGAATCAAGAACAACGTATACTTTTTCTACAGGGTTAGCATTAGGTGTAACTGTTGTGCCTCCACCTTCGCCGCCTGTATTTCCGCTACCTGTAAATCCAACGTCAACTTCGTTGCCGTTTTCATCCTTAACAACAATAATTCTTGTGTTGCTGTTAAATGTAATTGTGTAGGTACCCGGTTCGATTCCAAGGTCATTACCAACACCACCGGGATAGTAAACACCGGAAAGGTTGTTATACAACTTGAACAATGAGGGAGTTGTTACTTCCCAAGTGTAAGTCCAGTTTTCACCGTCGATGGATGTGAACTTATAATCGTCTTCGCTGTAAACTGTTGACCAACCGTTAATATCACCAATCAAACGGATGTCATCGGGCATACCTTCAAGTCTTTCAAGAAGCTTGAAGCCCATCTCATTAGAATTGGGATCAAATGTGATCTCATACTTACCGTCCTGGCCTTCAGCAACTACGAAGTTGTTGTTTTCGCCTGCTGTAAATACTGCCTTACCGTCAGCATCCTTAACAGATGTACCGTCAAAGCCTGCCATCTTATCGATAGCCATTTCAGCATCCCAACCAAGATCCTTTGTCATCTTGAACTGGTCGCCAGCGTACAAGTTCAATGTAATCTTATAGATTCCGTCCTCGCCTGCGTACAAGCCGAGATTTGCAGCAGCTGCTTCGTGATTCCAGTTGTTTGCCTTATTAAGATCACCCTTACCTGCACCGATAAGATACCAGTCGGGCATTACAAATTCTTCTTCGCCACCTTCATCAACTGCACTCTTGAAGGAAGCATATACTCTCAAGCTCTTTGTAACGGGCTTTTCAAAGTCAAATTTCTTAATGTAAGGTCTTTCATACCAACCCTGAAATTCTCTTCCTTCAGCTTCGGGAGTCCACTCTGTGAGCTTTGCTCCCTTTTCAACTAATTCTTCTTTCAAAACCTTTTGTCCCCATACCCACTGTACGGTAACAAGGCTTTTACCTTCTTCATATACTATCTCCACGATATCTTCGGGCTGAGCCTGACAACCTGCGAATATAGACAATGCAAAGACAAAAGTTAAAAGAAGGGACAATATTTTAATTGTTCTTTTCATATTATTCTCCTTATTAACATTTATTAAATCGAGTCAATAGGCCAATTATTTAACGAAAATGAGGATTTCGCCTGCACCAACCGTTACAGTGCCGCCATTATGTGTTCCGATTGCTTCAGCACCTGCATTGTTGATATCACCAACAAGCTTCCAGCTACCGTTCAATGAATATGACACTGAGCTTGAAGATGCGTTGATAAGAACGTATGCCTGCTGATCACCAAGCTTGTAAGAAATAGCGTATCCACAAGTTCCAAGATTTTCTGCCTGAATATTTGTAGCAACATCAGAGAAGATCGGGTATGCTTTTCTCATTTCTACAAGACCTGCATAGTACTGCATCATCTTGTATTCTTCGGAACCGCTTGAAAGTGTATTCCACTTAAGGTTGTTTGTTTCGTCACATGAGCTGTAGCTGTTTTCGTCAAACTCACCGGGAACAAGCTCACCGGCCTTGTTATAGTAAGGCTTTGTTCTGAGCATTTCTTCACCCGCCTGTACAAAAGGAGTACCCTTTGAAACGAAGAGGATTGCTGCACCAAGACGGTTTGCTTTTGCCTTTGCAGCTGTTGTGCCGCCCATTGTCAATGTAAGCTGGTCCCAAAGAGCAAGGTTGTCGTGAGCACTCATATAGTTGATAACCATAGCATTGGATACTCTCCAAGACTGACCGCTTGTCATACCGCCCATAATACTGAACAATACTTTGTTCATATTTTCAGTATTTGCACTGCCGTTAAGAATACCGGATGTGATTGTACCAAATCCGCTGTTACCCTTAAGACCGTTTCTCATATTATCATTAAATACTGCTACGGAACCGATAGCACCGTTTGTAGGTGTGATCTGTGCAATATTTGTCTGGTTTGCCTGAGGAGTACCGTCAATTGTGTTACCCATTGTCCAGCCTTCACCGTAGATGATTGCCTTGGGGTTAACCGCGTGAACTGCAGCCTCAACCTTTTTCATTGTTTCAATGTCGTGAAGACCCATAAGGTCGAAACGGAAACCGTCGATGTTGTATTCGTTAATCCAGTATGTTACACTGTCAACGATGAACTTACCCATCATGTAACGCTCAGATGCTGTGTCATTACCACAACCGGAAGCATTGCTGTTGGAACCGTTAGCCTGATATCTATAGTAATAGTAAGGAACTATTCTATGGAAGTTACTGTCTGTTGCACTGAATGTGTGGTTATAAACAACGTCCATAATTACGCCGATGCCTGCTTCGTGAAGTGCCTGAACCATCTGCTTATATTCCATGATTCTTACTTCACCCCTATAAGGATCAGTACTGTAGCTACCTTCGGGAACGTTGTAGTTCTTGGGGTCATAACCCCAGTTAAATCCGCTGTCGGGATCTTCTTCTTTAACTGTTGCATAGTCATAAGAAGGAAGAAGGTGTACGTGTGTTACACCAAGATCTACAAGGTAATCAACACCAACAGAAACGCCGTGCTCGTTTACAAGGCCTCTTTCTGTGAATGCAAGATATTTGCCCTTATAGTTTGAACCTTCGATAAGGTTAGAGAAGTCACGAACGTGTACTTCCCAGATGAATGCGTCTGAGTAGCTGTCAAAGTTTACAGTTCCGCCCTTAGTAGGATCGAAATCTGCATCTGTCCAGCCTGTGGGATCTGTCAGGGAGAGATCAACTACCATTGATCTGTTACCGTTAAGACCTGCAGCTCTGCCGTAGGGGTCAGTTGCTGTTTCTGTACCTGCAGCAGTTGTTACTGTATATGTGTAGTATGTGCCGTGGCCGATGTTTTCTGCTGTATAAGACCATACACCCTTTTCACCAAGTGTCATTTCAACATCCTTGAAGGATTCGCCTTCGTGACCTGATTCATAAAGGTTAAGAACTACAGAAGAAGCTGTGGGAGCCCATACCTTAAACACTGTGTCATTTCCGTTAATGTACGCACCAAGATCGTTACCGTCATAGTTGTACATTTCACCGAATTCGGGAGTGTCAAATATTTCCATGGGAACCGCATTGACAGGATCAAATCCTTCAATTCTTACTTCATAAATCTTGTTAAGCTCAAGAGTTTCTTCAACAGTAATCATACCCTGACCTGTTGATTTACCCATTGTATTAACTCTCAATACTGTAAGCTTCTTGTCTCCATCCCAAACACTGATCTGACCATAGTTTTCAAGCTTCTTATTGGGAGTAATGTTATACTTAATTGTGTGGAAATCTTTAATTCCGGCTACGTTAAATTTCTTAATCTGCACTAAATTCACTCCATCATCACTTGCGTATTGGTTTGTATCACCATTTTTAAGAAAAATGTATGTTTCTTTTCCTGTAATAATTGCGAAACGGTCATCGCCGCCGTCTTTGGAAGCTGAACCCCAGCTGTCGCCACCGGGCTCAGAGCAGTCTTTACGAACGATAAAGCCAACTTCTGTAACAGTATCGGGTACGTTGATAACAACCTTGGCACCATAATCACACTGTGTCATAAGGTATCCCTTACCGTCAACATCGTCGTACCAGATCCAAATGTCACATGTTTCATAGTCTGCCCAAGATGAGAACATTGGATTTACCCAGTAGAATGTTACTTTATTGTATCCTTCGGGAGTTTCAATATCATACTCACCCTCGGGAGGCTGGTATGTGCCTTCAATACCGCCGTTATCTACGATACCGGATGTATCTTTGTCTTCGAGGCCCTGAATATTATCTTCACCTTTAACTATTTCGGTCATGATTTCTCCGGATCCTGCGAAGCAGGATGTTCCAAGCATACTGAATAACATACAAATCAGTAATACGAGGCACATACGTTTGATTAATGATTTCTTCATAACAAATTCCTTTCGTATTTTTTATTTAAAATTTTGTTATTGACTGTTATTTTGCACGTCCCGTTCTTACGGTTACGTCAAGGATCTTCTTTTTAAGATCTGCACTTGCGTAATCGGGAGCAGCACGGTACGTCCAGTTGCCCTCTGCAACCGCGGGGGTGTTGATCCTTCCCTCGCTGTTAGGGAGCTCAAGATAATCCTGAAGCGGAACCATTGCAAGATTTGCAGGGCTGCTCATCGCGAACTCGATGAGTGCTTCAATGGGATTCTGATCTTCTCTTCTCGGACATTCTTTTTCAAATCTTGCAAGTGCTTCGCCTTCAAGATTTTCATACCACGTTGCAGTACAATCGCTGTCGTGGGACGCGGAATACACGATACAGTTAGCGTCCGGATAATTTCTCGGAAGATATTCGCTTTCCTCATCATAGAACGCAAAGTGGAGCATCTTCATTCCGGGGAAGCCCGTCTGTGCAAGAAGTTCAGTAACGTCCTCTGTGATAAGTCCCAGATCCTCTGCAATAATCATAGAATCGGGCAACGCCTTATCAATTGCTTCAAACAATGCAATTCGGGGGCCGATTTCCCAGGTTCCGTATCTTGCGGTATCGTGATGTGCAGGAATTGCATAGTAGCTTGCAAATCCGCGGAAGTGGTCAATTCTGATAATATCGTAAAGATCAAAATTAGCTCTTGCACGGTTTACCCACCACGCATAATCCTGATCCTTCATAAGATCATAATTATAAATGGGATTACCCCAAAGCTGACCGTCAACCGAGAAACCGTCGGGAGGACAGCCCGCCACGATTGTGGGATTATAATTTCTGTCAAGCAAGAACTGTTCGGGGGCACTCCACACATCAACACTGTCGTGTGCAACATAGATTGGCATATCCCCTATGATTGTGATCTCTTTTGAGTGTGCGTAATCAACTACTGCCTTCCATTCTTTCATAAATTCAAACTGAACCCATTTCCAGAAATTCATCTCGGCTTCAAATTCGCCTTTATGCTGACGGGCAGTTGATATATTTTTATGCTCATCATTCCAAAGAGTCCACTGACAATAGTTATAATGAACCTTAAGTGCCATAAAGAGTGCATAATCTTCAAGCCAGGAAGCAGTTTTTTCACAAAATGCTTCATATTCTGCATCGGGAGTAAATCTTGCATACGCCTTGCGAAGCATAACGTAACGGTTATTGAAAAGCCAACCGTAATCAATCTTTCCCTGCTCGTGCTCATTGGAATCAAGCTCGTCCTTTGTAAGCAAGCCCTGCTTATAAAGAAGCTCGGGAGCGATAAAATAAGGATTGCCTGCACAAGCCGCGGGTGACTGATATGGGCTGTCACCGTATGATGTTGGATTAAGGGGCAAAACCTGCCAGCATTTTTGAGCAGTTTCGCTTAAAAAATCAACAAAATCAAAAGCACACTTACCGAAATCACCAATGCCATATTTTGCAGGCAAAGAGCTTACCGGCATAAGTATTCCGCTTTTGTGTGTAAAGCCAAAGTTGTTTTTTGTGTTATTCAAAATACTTCTCCTTTTCTTAAACTTAAGAAACATTTTTAAATATTTTAAATATTTCCTCTTAATATTATAGCATTTTGACAAAAAAAAGTCAATCATCAATAGTTTATTTGAACAAAAAATAATAAACAAAAAGCACCGATGATTTTCGGTGCTTTTGAACAAAATTCATTTTATTTGACAGCTTTCGTTTTATTTCACTCTTTTTATTCCGCTGTCAACAATTGATGCTATAGGATAGAAAACAGGAATGGTCAAATATACCAACCAAGCCGGATGCCACAAATCGTGATACATGCCGAGATAAAGAAATACACAGGTAACAAAAACAGGATATGCAAATTCTGACATTCTTTTATTAAGTCGGATCGTAGCC
>JAZNWX010000184.1:0-7249 GCA_045593575.1 Eubacteriales bacterium
AAGCACGCTTGTCAGAAGTGCCGCGAAGTACTCCTTTGGATAATGTGCCTTAAGATATGCCGTTCTGTATGAAATTATCGAATAAGCAGCCGCGTGGCTCTTATTGAATGCGTAATTTGCAAAGGAAATCATATCGTCAAAGAGCTTTTCAGCTTTTTCAGCGTCAACTCCGCGTTCCTTTGCCCCCTCGACAAAGGCACCCCTCTCCGCCTCAAGCACTGCGTGCTTTTTCTTGGACATAGCTCTGCGAACAATATCCGCGTGTCCAAACGTGTAGCCCGCAACAAGACGGAAGATGCTCATTACCTGCTCCTGATATACCACAACGCCCGAGGTGGATTTTAATACGTCCTCAAGCATCGGCAGAGGATAATTGATCCTTTCGGGATTTTCTCTGCACTCAAGATAGTGTGGAATGGAGTCCATCGGCCCGGGTCGGTAGAGGGATATTGCGATAATTATATCCTCAAGATTCTTCGGCTTCAGCTCGGACAAAAACTGCCTCATTCCCGCACTTTCAAGCTGGAATACGCCCTCCGTCATCCCCGTGGAGATAAGGTCGTAGGTATCGACGTCATCAAGCGGGATTTTTTCAATGTCAAAGTCGGGGGTATGCTCCCTTATCTGCAGTGCCGCATCGTTTATGATGGTGAGATAACGCAGAGCCAAAAAGTCGAATTTCAAAAGTCCAAGGTCTGCCACCGCGTCCATATCGTACTGAGTTATCGTCATTCCGTTGCTGAGAGCCAGGGGCACGTAATTGTAAAGCGGCTTGTCCGTAATGACAATTCCCGCTGCGTGGATGCTCACGTTTCGCGGCATTCCCTCAAGTGCCATCGCAGTATCAATCAACCTTCTGTTCTGCTCGCTCTCATCATATTTCGCCTTGAAATCGGGATCGAGCAAGGCGTCCTCAAGAGTTATTCCCAGCACACGCGGAATTTTTGTCGCAACTGCGTCAACGTCGGCATAGCTCATTCCCATAGCGCGTCCCGAATCACGTATTGCCGCCTTTGCCGCAAGCGTACCGAAGGTCGCAATTTGCGAAACGTGGTCACTTCCGTACTTTTCCTTGACGTACTCTATGATCTCGTCGCGTCTGTTATAGCAAAAGTTCATATCAATATCGGGCATTGACACTCGCTCGGGATTTAAAAATCTCTCAAAAAGCAAGTCAAATTCAATAGGATCAATGTCGGTTATATAGAGAAGATACGCAACAAGGCTTCCTGCTCCCGAGCCCCTGCCGGGCCCCACGGGAATTTGCTTTGAACGGGCAAAATTCACGTAATCCCACACGATGAGGAAATAGTCGCTGTATCCCATTGAATCAATTACTGAAAGCTCGTAATCAATCCTCTTGATATATTCTTCTTTTTCGTGGTTTTTATATGCAACGGTGCCGTTCTGCTCACGCTTCTGAAGTCCCGAAAGCACAAGCTCTCTGAGATATTCCCCCGCACCCCTGCTGTTTGGAACAGGATATTTCGGAAGAATAAAACCGCTGTTTTCAATCTCAAAATTGCACCTGTCGGCAATCTTGACGGTGTTTTCGATAGCTCCCTCGTATTTTCCAAACAGGAGCTTCATCTCATTTGTATCCTTATAATAAAACTCGTCGGTCTCAAAGCCGATGGGACGTCCGTCGGTGATGACCTTGTTCATCTGAATACACATTAAAATCGCCTGTGTATCGGCATCGCGGCGGCGGAGATAGTGGCAGTCATTGGTCGCCACAAGGGGCAATCCGCACTCGTCGGCAAGTGAAACAAGGTCGGGTAATATCTGCTTTTGCTCCTCATATCCGTGGTTCTGCAATTCAATATAGAAATTGTCCTTGCCGAAAATCTCGGAGTATTCAAGTGCCGCCCTTTTTGCCATATCGAAGTCGCCCGCTGTGAGCGATCTCGGTATTCTGCCCGCAAGGCAGGCAGACAGAGCGATCAACCCCTCGCTGTAGCGGGAAAGAAGCTCCATATCCACCCTCGGCTTTGAGTAAAAGCCCTCGGTATATGAGAGCGACACCATTTGCAAAAGATTTTTGTAGCCGATCTCATTTTTGCAGAGCAGAACGAGATGATATGGCTGTCCGTTACCCTGCGTCTTGTCAAAACGGGATTTGGGAGCAACATAAACCTCGCAGCCGACAATACCCTTTATTCCCTCTTTTTTGCAGGCGGAAAGAAATGCGGGCACACCGAAAAGAACACCGTGGTCGGTCAAAGCTACAGCTGTGTGTCCACATTCCTTGGCTCGTTTCGGTATTTCAGAAATTCTGCACGCACCGTCAAGCAGACTGTATTCGCTGTGCAGATGTAAATGTACAAAATCGCCCATAGTGTTCTCCTTTCAAAAAGTTAGTTTGTTGAGTTTTTTTGGGGAATTTTGAGAAAAATCCCTCTATATACGCTATTATATCGGTTATGCTTTGCCAAAAGCGGACGTCTGTGCGACGCGGGCAAATCCAAAGCAAACTATTTTTTTACCTTAACAATATTATCCGCTATTTTGAAGATTTTGGCGAAGCGGTTATTAAGCACCGATTTCGTTATCGGTGGCTCGTGAAGTGCCGCAAGCTCCGAAAGTGATGCCGAATGATGCTCAAGACGAAGTCTTGCACTCTCAGCAAGCTCGCTGTCAATGGTGTCAAACATTCCCGCACTCTGAATCGTATTAATCGCTCGGAGCTGCTTTTGTGCCGCCCCGACCGACTTTGCAATATTGACGGACTCGCAGTTTACTGCTCGGTTCTCCTGAATGATAATATCCCTTTCAATCCGACGGTTCATTACCTCAAAAAAGGCGTTGTTCGCCTGCATAAGATTGAGAATATCCTCGATCCTGTCGGCTTTTTTGTAATATATGCCGATGGCTGTGCGGCGGTTGATTATCTTCGGCTCAATGCCGCACGCCGCCAAAAATTCAGCCAACAGCTTTGCCCTGTACGGATGCTGAATACGAAATTCAAGATGATTGCTGCCCGCAGAAAAGGTCAGCGTTGCTCGGGCAAGAAAAATGCCCCGCACAAAATTCATTCGGCAATAATTACACCTGAATTCCATATAATCCCTGATGGCTGCACCGTCCTTGTCAAGCGAGCCCACCTTTTTCGCCATCGACGGAAAAACAAATTCCACACGGAAATATTCCCTGCCCGCCTTTTTGACGGGAGTTACGGTTATCTCCTTTGAGAACTGTCGCTCAAATATTCTTTTATAAAACTCGGATTGCTCCTCACCCGCAGTGTCAATATACACTCTGTCACCCTCGACGAACGCGTCAAAAAGTATGCCGTAGGCAAACGCACGTCGGCAGCAGGTTTTATGAGGAATCTCCTCGATAAATTCCTTTTTTACTTCATCTGAAAAAGCCATTTTTACTCCACAAATTCAATCTCGCATTCAAGCGAAACGTCAAATTTTTCCTTTACGGTTTTCTGCACGTGTGCAACAAGCTCTTTAATATCCTCGGCTGTGGCATCAGTGCGGTTGATTATAAATCCCGCGTGCTTTTCGCTCACGGCTGCTCCGCCTTTTGCGTATCCCTTGAGCCCTGCATCCTCAATGAGCTTGCCCGCAAAATGCCCCTCGGGACGTTTAAAGGTTGAGCCTGCACTCGGATATTCAAGCGGCTGCTTTGAGAGTCTGGCAGCCTTTAGCTCATCCATTTTCGCCTTGATTTTGTCGGGTTCTCCCGCCTCAAGCTCAAATGTGGCAAAAAGGACAATCAAATTCTTATCGTCCATAAAAATGCTGTGCCTGTATGAAAAATCGCACTCGGATGCATCTGCGATAAAGAAGCTTCCCTGAGCCTTGTCAAAAACAAGACAGGATTTAAGCACACCCGAAATCTCGCCGCCGTAAGCACCTGCGTTCATATACACAGCTCCACCAACGCTGCCCGGGATTCCGTGGGCAAATTCAAGACCGCTAAGCCCTGTGTCCTTAGCAAAATTTGCGAGCTTTAAAAGTGATGCACCCGCACCCGCAACTATGCAGCAGTCGTCTGTAATATCAATGTCAACGCTTGAAAGCTCACAAAGAGATACCACAGCTCCGTCATATCCCCCGTCCGAAATCACAACGTTTGAACCCCTGCCAAGCAATATATTCTTGATTCCGTTCTCTTCAAAATAGTAGTAAAGTCCTTCAAGCTCATCGGCATTTTTCGGTTTTACAACGACTCTTACGTTCCCTCCGACACGAAAGGAACAGAGCTTTTTTCCCTCAACGTTCTCTTCGTATGCGATACCTGACTTCTTCAAAAAATTGATAAATTCGTTCAAAGCAAACACTCCTAATTTTATCTCAGAATTTCTAAAATTTCATCAAAGCTCTCCACAGTGTGCGTGATGCTCCAGCCCTGCGGTGCCTCCTTGTGAATGGGATTATACCAGACGCAATCGATTCCCATATTGATAGCTCCCTTTATGTCACTTGAGAGAGAATCCCCGATAACTAAAGCTTTTTCGCGTTCGTATCCGTCGATGCTCTGCTCCACGGCAGAGAAAAATTCCCTTGACGGTTTTTCCGCACCGATCACCTCGGAAATGAAAATCTTTTCAAAATACTTTGTTATGGGTGAAATACCGAACCTGCCGTCCTGAGTGGATTTTACACCGTTTGTGATAATGAACAATCTATATTTTTTTGATAATTCCTCAATCATCTCAAGAGCCCCGTCAAAGAGCTGTGCCTCGTGGGCAAGGTTGCTCATATAGAGGTCTGAAAGCTCCTTTGCCTTATCCTCAAATCCGTATTCGCGTGCAAACTCGACAAATCGGGCAAGCATAAGACTCTTTTTGTCAATTTCGCCCCTCTCAAGCATTTTCCAGTACTTAACGTTAATTACACTGTATCGCTCAATAACGTCTGCACTGCTTGGCAGATTAAAAAATTCAAGCGCCTCCTTAAGAGCAAAATATTCTCCCGTTTTAAAGTCAAACAACGTGTGATCCGCATCAAAAAGCAAAAATTCGTATTTCATAAACACTACTCCCATTTTAATGTATATTCCATTATACTATAACTCTTTGCCATTTTCAATGGAAATTTGCAAATTTGTTGTATATTTATATAAAATTATATAAGAAATCACTTGCATAATTTTAAATTTTGAGTTATAATATATGTTGACTTTTTATGAAATTTTGTATTTGGGAGGTATAAATGAAGATAATTGGACTGACAGGCCCATCGGGTGCGGGCAAGAGTACGCTTTGCAACGGATTTGAACAGCTCGGTATTCCCTGCATAAATACTGATGAGATTTATCACTCACTGACAGCTTTTCCATCCCCCTGTCTTGACGAGCTTAAGGAAAATTTCGGAGATGGAATACTTAACAAAAACGGTTCGCTTAATCGCAAAGCACTTGCAAAGCTCGTTTTTGAAGGCGATGACGCACAGCACAATCTTTCACGTCTTAACGCAATTACACATAAATACGTTTGGGATAAAACCAACGAAATTCTGACCGAGTATATGAACGAAGGAAAGGTGGCTGCAGTTATTGATGCACCTGCTCTCTTCTCTTCAAAAATTTTCATCGGTGCCTGTGATTTTATCATCTCTGTAATTTGCGACAAGGAAAAAAGAGTTGAAAGAATTATGAAAAGGGATAATATCTCGCGTGAGGACGCTCTGGCAAGGGCTAACGCTCAGCCGTCCGACAGCTTTTTTGCCGACAACAGTGACTACATTATCACTAACTGCGGTGCGGAAAGCGAAATGTTCATTCAGCTCGCATCTATTTTTGAGCAGGAAGAGATATATCTCAAATGAAGGCACAAAAGGCGCGCGACTATCGTGTATTCATAATTATTCTGATTATGGCATTGATTCTCGGCGTAGTTGCCAACGCAGTAATAGATGCTATATACAGATGGGTTTATCCCGAAAAGTATCACAGCTTGGTGCTTAAATATTCTGAGGAGTATTCCGTACCCAACGAGCTTGTGTTTGCCATAATCAAGGTCGAGAGCAATTTTGATCCCGAGGTGGTAAGCTCGGCAGGTGCAGTGGGACTTATGCAGATGCTCCCCTCAACGTACAAATGGCTCACCACAAAGCTCGGTGACACCTATCGTGAGGAGGATCTTTTTGACGAGGAGATCAACATCAGATACGGAATATACTATCTCAGCTATCTCCACTCGCGATTTGACTCCTGGGAGAAGGCGATCATCGCCTATAATTGGGGCGAGGGTAATTTCAGCGAATTCCTTGAGGAAGAGGGATATACTGAGGGAGATTATGACTCCATTCCCGTCACCGAAACACGAAACTACGTTAAAAAGGTGATGCATCACTGGGAAAAATATAAGGAACTTTATTAATTGAAAGGAATAAAAACTATGGAAACAAAAGATCTTAAAGAACAGCTTTTTTACAAGAAACAGAGCGTATATCAGAAGGCATCCGCAGAGGCGATTGACGATGCCTATGCATTCGCAGTTGACTATATGAAGTATCTTGACGATGCAAAAACAGAAAGAGAGGCAGTTGATGCCGCTATCATTATCGCTGAGGCAGCGGGATTCAAGCCCTATACACTCGGTCAGACCTTGAACGTGGGTGACAAGTGCTATTACAACAACCGCGGCAAAAATCTCTTCCTCTTCACCATCGGAAGCGAGGATATTCACAACGGTATCCGCATTTCAGCGGCTCATATCGACTCCCCGAGAATCGACATCAAGCCCGTTCCTCTCTATGAGGACGAGGGAATGAGCTTCCTTAAGACACATTACTACGGTGGTGTTCGCAAATATCAGTGGCTCGCAATTCCCTTGGCACTCCACGGTGTTGTGGTTAAGGCTGACGGAACACAGGTGAACGTTGTTATCGGTGAGGATGAGGGTGATCCCGTTCTCTACATCAACGATCTTCTTCCCCACCTTGCCGCGAATTACAACTCAAAGCCCCTCGGCTCAGCTATCGAGGGCGAAAAGCTCAACATCCTTATCGGAAGCAGACCCCTCGGTGACGAGGATAACGCAATCAAACTCAATGCTATGAAAATTCTCAACGACAAATACGGAATAGTTGAGGAGGACTTCCTCACAGCAGAGCTTTCTATAGTTCCCGCACAGAAGGCGAGAGACGTTGGTCTTGACCGTTCTATGATCGGTGCTTACGGCCACGATGACAGAGTATGCTCATACCCTGCAATCGAAGCAATTTTCGACAGTGAAATTCCCGAAAGAACAGCCGTTGCAAAGTCGGGGGCCAAGCGGTCTTAGGAAGAC
>JAZNWX010000185.1:0-4029 GCA_045593575.1 Eubacteriales bacterium
ATTTCACAAATTAGATAAATTTACTGTTTATTCAGTTTTTTATATATGGGGAGCGATTGAAAGTACTCACGAAGGAGGAACTCCTTCTCTCTCAATGTATCACTTGCAGAATTCAACTGATCAAGCGTGGGGATAGCCCCCAACTCCTCTCTTATATTATACGGTTCACCAACAACTATTCGTTGTCTTTGATACCATTTTTCACGTTTCACTATGTAAACAGGTAAAATTGGAGAATTCGCTTTATGAGCCATAAGAACGGCACCTGATTTGAATGAGTGAATTGTATCTTCAGTATCTGAATTTACGCCACCTTCGGGAAAAATGACAACCATCTTTCCGTCCTGAAGCTCGGAAACAACATCATGAAAAGAGCTGAGTGAAAAATTCTCTTTATCAACCATTATACAATGCATCTGAGTAAAAAAGCTTTTTTTCAGTTCAGTGTTAAACAAATCTTTGGTAGCAAGAATACTCATTCGCCTTGAAGCAAATGCAACGTGAATAATCACGGGATCAAAAAAGCTCCTGTGATTTGCGGATACCAACACTCCACCCTTGGGTGTTTTAGTATTATATGGACGGTAAACCTTAGGACGCAACCAAAGTATAGCCGGAATTGCACCCGTTACCTTTACAAAATCATAACAGAAATTATTAAAGAATCCTTTTTTCTGTTTTTTATCCTTTGATTTCTTTTCCAAGTTCAATTATTCTCCCCCTGACATAGTGGTTTAAGTTGTTTATGTTCTCTTTTTCCGACAAGGCAGAATCATATAGCTCGTCAACGAATATCGGCTTGCCGATAATTACCCTTGTGCGTTCTTTCGTGAACATTTTGCCATTGTTGTATATGGGTATTATAGGTGCCCCCGTTTCAAGAGCCAAGTAAACATAGCTGGGCTTAAACTCCAAAGGTCTATCTTCGCTTTTTTCCGGTATGCGGGATTCGGGATATATCTCAACGACTCCGCCATTATCAAGTATTTTCTTTAGCTTTCCAAGGAAAGAAAAGTCATGATCATTTCTTTCAACCTTTACGCATCCAAGTGCTTTAAGCAAAAGAGTCATAAAGATGTTTTTATGATACATAAGCTCAGCAACGGCACAACGCAAAGATCGTCTCCAAAACACAAACATCAAAACAGCAAAATCCATAAGTGAGTTGTGGTTTGAAACAAGAATTGCCTTTCCTTTGATTCGTTTTTTCTGAACGGTTTTATCCTCATAATAAACCCTTATTCTGAACAATATAAGCTGAGGAAGCCAACCCGTTATTTTAACAAACCAGTTACAAATAAACAGCATAATTAATCCTTTTCTGAATAAAGCTTATTAACTCCGTTTTGCAATACTGCCAATGAAATAATATTAAGCGGAAGAATTGGGAATATCACTGAAGTAATAATGATAAGCCCTTTGCTTATCTTAACTCTGACACCCTTATTCTCTGCTTCAGCAAGAATAATCTCTCTGAGCTTCAGGTTGAAATACACAGCTGCAAAGGGTATGAAGCAGGAAACCAAGTACGGCAATAAAACTCTGAATCTGGATTTGAATTCCTTAAGTGATCTCATAAGCAATCCACTCCAGATAAAACCGAAAACAAAGCCGGAAAGAATTGTAAGTCCAACCTGAACAAATACTATTTCTCCGCGTTCTTTACGTACCTCTTCTTTTTCTATAATGCTAGTGTCAACACTCGGATCCATAATTTTATATTCGTCAGCTAAAACAGATGACGTAAAGTCCTTGGGGAGTCGCATCGCAAGCACGCAACCTGCAAGGCAAGTTATTGAAACTATAAACGGAACTATAATATTTCCAAAATTAAATATTGACGAAGCAACCTGCTCTTCGCTGCCGCTAAAACCGAACAAAGCAAGATATGCACTCTCGGATGCTGTCATTCCCTCTGTGGGTTCAACCCAAATAAAACCTCTTCCTCTTGCAAAGAAAATGTTCTTTAAATTCTCATATACGAAGTTGCCCGAAATGGCACCGACAATCGAGGTTGCAAGTGCATTACCTGCAAAATACATAGCAGAATGATTCTTACCGGTGAGCTTTTCTTCAACGCTTGAAATCTGTGCAGGAGCAAGATAAGGCATCATGAAGAATACACCTATTGACCAGCTTGCACAAATGCCGCCCAATACACCGATAATCATTTTTAATGAGTCATTTCCCTCTCCAAGAACAAATCTTGAACCGAAGAAAAATGAAAAGATTGAAAGTGCAAACATCAGCAAGCAGCTTTGGTATGTAACTCTTACACCGTAGCGGGCTTTTGCTTTATTGAACAAATACAGCATAACCGGAACAGGTGCAAAAGCAAATGTATTCAAGATTGCCATTTGCGTTCCGTTAAGTCCCATACCGCCGATAATGAGTCCGTTCATCGAGGACAAGAACATTTGCAAGCCAAAATATGTGCAGGAGTTTACATAGAGCCAACGTCTGAATATTCGGTTCTTGAATGTAAGGCGTATGCTTTCTCCGATAGTTATTTTTTCAGAGCTCATTCCCTCGTTTTCGGGATAACCGTATTTTGCACCCTCTTTTATAAGGAAAAGAGGTATTGCGATAGTAAGCATAAGTGGGGTGCAAATAAATACGAGTGTATGAATCTGCATTTTAGCCGAGCTGAGAATAACGGGCACAAGTGCATAAACTATGCAATATGTGATTGTATCAAAAAATGATTTATATCCCGAAACTCTGAGACGTTGAGGCTCATCTGTACAAACCGTAGAAAGTGAACCATAAAACGCAATAAGACACATAGTGTATGTCGCAAAGAAAATCATACTGAAAACAGTAACCCAGATAGTATTTAAAAGTCTGTTTTCTGCTCCGCCAATCGGTATCCAGCAAAGAACATAACTGATTATCATAGGTAACATACAAACTGCAATAGCAGGTCTGCGTCTTCCCCATTTAGTTGAGAGTGTGTCTGTAATGTGAGCAAACGGAATATCTATAATACCATCAAAAATCTTTCCGATTGCAAACAAAATCGGAAAAAGTGCGGGCATAATAAAGCATACACCCGGCATTATTGCTTGAAACTGTTCTCCTGTTTCAAGTGCAGATGGGTTGAGGGCATCTGAATAATATGAGCCCATCAAAATCATAAGAAAATTAGGTCCAAAGCCGGAAAACGCAAATAAAAATTCTTTCCATTTTTTGTCCAAAGATTTTACCATAATATCCTCCACTGAAAATGCTTGTAAAATTCCTGTCTTACTTTTGTTGATTCTTTATGTGCTCCGCAAAAGCCTTTACTGTTGAGAGCTTGGTGCTGCTGTTAGCGATAACATCAATTCCGATTTTGGACTTGACTATTCCCAAAAGAACAAAATAATCAAGACTTGTTCCCTCCAAATCACGGAAAAAATCATCCTCAACACCGATTTCTGATATATCTTTATCAAGTGCTTCTGCAAAACATTTTGCAATTTCTATTTCAATACCGCTTGAAATTTCTTTCATATGCTCATCGATCCTTCGAGGATCAAAAGCTCTGATTTCCCCACAATTGAGCCTTTCAGCCAATTTGCGTCTGTTGAGCTTAAATTCACCCGGACGCATAAATGATTCGTGTGTGAATGCTATCCTCTTGACCGCTTCTGAAAGCTTTGCGTCAAAAAGCTTTTTGATCAATTCATTATACACAGATTGTAATTTTGTATTGGAAAAAACACCCGGCACTGATACAAGAACAGTCAGTCCGTCACGTCCACACATCACGCAGACGCCGTCAGCACCGTCAAGTTTAAGCTGTCGTTCAACGATAATTGGGTTAATATTTTCTCCATCCTCACCAACAATCAAGTCATCAGCTCTTCCGTCAAAATAATACCTTCCGTCATCAAATCTCATTATATCTCCGGTATCAAACCACTCGTCATAATTTGTGTTGACAGTTTTTCCGTTTTGTATTATTCTATTTGCCCTTGCTTTTCCTCTTACCAAGAGCTTGCCTTCTTGGTTGACGGAATACTCGGTATATCCAAATGGGGCTCC
>JAZNWX010000186.1:0-3754 GCA_045593575.1 Eubacteriales bacterium
TCTGCAATGCAAGGAATACTGCCGTTACGGGGATTGAAACACAAACACCGCCTGCACAGAACGCCGTATATCTTTCGTTTCTATAAGATCTTTCAAGCCACTGGAACATACCCACAGCAACGTTTTTACCCAAGTTATTCTGATGGGCAAGATAGTTAGCCATCATAAAGTCTCCCCAAGGAGCCATAAAGCCCATAAGTATAGTATAAATGATAATAGGCTTAGAAAGTGGCATAATCACCTTATAGAACACCTGCCAACGGGTAGCACCGTCAACACGGGCAGCCTCATCCAAGGTCTTGGGGATAGTATCAAAGAATCCCTTTGATACGTAGTATCCCATACCTGAGCTTGCACAATATACGATGATAAGTCCTAAAGGAGCATTAGCCTCGGTAAGACCAAGATCGAAAAACACCTTATACACGAGAATCAAAGTAAGGAATCCTGGGAACATACCAAGTATGAGCATAAAGTTCATAAGTGTCTTTCTTCCCTTGAATCTGAGTCTCGAAAGTGTATAGCTCATTGAAAGAACGAAAACAGTTTGCAATAAAGCTACAACCACGCCAAGCATAGCCGTTGTTCCAAACCAACGAAGGAAATCTGTTTTTTCAAACAGGAATATATAGTTATCGAATCCGAATTCTTTTGGCCAGAAGTAGGATTCCTGACCAGTAGACTCAACTCTGAGTGACTCAAGAACTATACCAAAGAACGGGAAAAGCCAAATAAGTGTTATCAAAACGAGGATCACATAAACAACAAAATTGCTGATTCTTCTGCTTGCTCTTGCACCAAGTCCTGATTTGCGTATTGAATTATTATCAAGATTTTTCATTATGCAAAGTCCTCCTCGTTCTTAGTTGAGGGAATAATATTATAAACGATCAGTGAAAGTACAGCAACTACTACGAATACCAAAATACCTATCAAGGACGCGCTATAATACTCAACCTTAGCACTACCCATTGTCATACGGTAAAGCCAAGTTACAAGCAAGTCGGTATGTCCTACGGAAACACCGCCAGCGCCGGTAAAGCCGTCAGCAGTTGTGTATGTAGGACCGCCGCCTGACAAGAAGTAGATAATATTAAAGTTATTAAGGTTACCAACAAAGCTGGTAAGAAGATACGGACCTGTTACAAAGAGCATATAAGGAAGCGTGATCTTTGTGAACTGCTGGACTGCATTAGCACCGTCAACACGACTCGACTCATAGAGGTCAGCAGGAATATTCATAAGAATACCCGTCGCCATAAGCATTACGTAAGGTATACCTACCCAAATATTAAGAATTACAAGAAGCACCTTAGCTGTAATAGGATGTGCCCAAAGAGACCAGAGATTAGCACTCGTTAACGCCTCGGGCAACCAACCGTTGATAATAAAGAGGTTTCCTATATATCCACCCTGGTTAAAGAGGTTTCTTACGTAAAGAAGGGATACGAACTGAGGAATAGCAATGGTCATAACCAAAACCGTTCTCCAGAACTTCTTAATCTTAATTCCCTTCTTGTTGATGAGCAACGCGACCATCATACCAAGGAAGTAGTTTGTAAAGGTTGCAAAGAATGCCCACGTGATGGTCCAAATAAGGATGTCACCAAATGCAGCACCAAGATCTGTAGTACCATTAAAGAAGTTTTCAAAGTGAGTCCATCCAACCCACTTTATAAGCCTTGCATATCCGTCATTAAACTGACCACCATAATCACCATAGTTGGTAAATGCGATGATGATCATATAAATGATGGGCAATACTGTAAATAGCATTATGCCTAAAAGAGGAAGTGCAAGGAGAGTTTTATGGAACTGATCGTCAAGAAGCGATTTGAGGTCCTCTTTACCGCTCTTGAGCTTCTTACCCTTAGCTTTGATGTCCATGCATATCCTGCATTGTTTCACCTGGAGTCTCCAAGTGTAAAGGAACGCTATAACGAAAAATACCGACAACAATGCATAGAACAATACTCTAACAGAGTCATCACCAAAGATCGTATATGGCTGTTCAATAGTAGTAGTAATTCCGGGAATAAGTTCAACCTCGATCTTTTCGATTCCTTGAACTGGTCCCACAGTACCGATAGTATTGCCAACCTGGAAGAACTGTGCCTTAGAGATCCAATAGATACCACCCTGAGGCAAGAACATATATACAAGGAATACTACCTCAAACAAAAGGAACAAAAGACCGCGGAGGATCTGTCCGTAATAAAGATTTCCAAGTCCGAAAACAAGGAAAGAAAGCTTTACCGCCCAATTACCTTTAATAAAGGTATACGCAATATCTTTAACTTGATTTGTCAAGAACCTACCCAGCCCAAGGAACAGTGCCCAAACCTTAAGAGCAAAGCTCTTTATCCAAGTGGGTATCTGAGAAAAAAACAGCCTGATATTGTACCAAAAGGCTTGAAGCTTATTTAATTTCAAATACTCTAAGCTATTTAATCTTTTCATAATTTAAAATATAAACCGAGTTTATATAACTCCTTTTCATAATGAGAAGGCATTGTTGGCCGACACACAAGACAAGTTCGCTTGTACCCCGGCCAACAATACCTTTTCTGCAAGAGGGCGGGTGAATCCCGAAGGATTCACCCTAACCCTTAAGTTAGATATTAATCTCTAAATAATTATCTGAATTATTCAACAGGAACGAGAGTTACTGTAGCATGATCAGATACGCCGTCCCATTCAAGAACTACATGGTATTCACCAGCAAGAGAAGGAACGATGTTAGCGGGTTCAACGGAAGGAGTCTTCATCTGACCGTCAGCACCTACCTGAACGTCCCAAGCTGCGCCCTGGCGAAGCTTGAACTCACTTGTAAGTGTAAGTGTGTTAGGATCAACTGTCTGCCATTTTCCTTCAGCAACCTTTTCCATGGGGAAGTCTGTGTTCCAGTTTGTATCGGATACGGAACCGATTACGGACCAAGCCTGCTTCTGTGCATCAGTCATTGTGAAGAGAGCGTTGATAGCATCCTCATATGTCTGAAGAGATGTAGCGATGTTGAGAGAAGCGGACTTAGCGTCTGCGCCAAGAACCTTAGAAAGATCCCACCAAGAACCGTGGATCTGAGCCTGAGCTACACCGTACTGACCCTGAAGTGCAAGAGCCGCAAGAGAGGGGTTAGCCTGAACAGCCTCAGAAGCCTGAGCCTTAAGGTTAGAAGGACCCCACTGGAAAGCTTCGAATCTTTCCATCTGGCACTGCTCGTTTGTCAAGTAGTTAGCAAGAAGGTGAAGAACAAGACCTCTTGTAGCGTCAGCCTGGGGCTTAACACCGATGAGCTTGTTACCTGTGAAGGAACCAAGGTGGTAGGACTTACCGTCAACTGTGAAGGAAGGAAGGTCTGTAGCTGCGAAGTTTGCACCGAAGTGTTCTTCTGCCTTTGCTGCGTTCCACATACCGTTGATCCAAACTGCGGAGTCAGCGTATGCATCTGCATCAGAGTTGTATGCAGAAGACTGAGCAAGCTTAGCCATACCTGTCATAGCGATAACACCGTTAGCGGAGTTAAAGTTGTCATCAACTGCTGTGAAGTTACCTTCTGTATCTGTTGTCCAGTCAGAGTGGCAAAGTCTGTTTCCGTTTTCATCTGCAGAGAAGAAGAAGGAAGCTGTGTACCAACCGTTTTCAAGAGCGAAACGGATCCACTTGGGTGAATCGGGGTTAGCTGCGTTGTAAGCTTCAACGTCAGCGATGATCTGCTCAAGAGAGTCGGGATTTGTGATAATTGACTTATCAT
>JAZNWX010000187.1:0-3043 GCA_045593575.1 Eubacteriales bacterium
GCAAAACGATTGCGCAAAGTTAGTGTAAACTATAGTATATTAATAATAATATCTTTGGGGATTGGTGAAATTCCATACCGACAGTAAAGTCTGTGAACTCCTGAGAAACAGGAGCCGATTGGGTGAAACTCCCAAACCGACGGTGTCAACTACGGTTGGCGAGAGTCCGGATGAGAAAAGATAAAATAACAGGGTAGGCATAAGTCTATCCGTATCCCCGACCTTTCTTATGAAAAGAGTCGGATTTTTTTATCTTTCCTCTTAAATATTTTTTTAAGAAGGGAAATACATATGAAAACTAAAACTAATAGCTTACAAAAAACAAAAAGATTGACAATCGTTGCACTGTTTTGTGCCTTGTCATTCGTTGTTTCGGCGGTTTTGCCAATAAAAGTACCGCCTTTTTTGACACTTGACTTTAAGGATTCCGTATCTGCAATCTGCGGAATGTTTTTTGGCCCTGTTTCGGGACTGTTTTGTGCTATAGCGGTACCGTTTATTGAGTTCTTGACAACGTCGACAACAGGAGTTTACGGTCTGATAATGAATTTGTTAAGTTCCATCACTTTTGTTGGAGTGTCAACTCTTATTTACAAATACAAAAAGACAATTTGGGGTGCAGTTATCGGACTTGTAACAGCAGCAGTTTCAACTGTTGCCGTAATGCTTGTTGCTAACCTCTTAATAACACCGTACTATATGGGAGTGACAATGGGGGACGTTCTCGCTTTAATTCCAAAGCTTTTGTTCCCGTTCAATCTTGTTAAAACCGTACTTAATGCAGGAATAACGATGCTTCTTTATAAACCGATCTCAAAGGTGCTTAAAAGAATGCGAATCACAAAATCTGCAGAGGAAAAGAAGGAACTTACAGCTGAAGAAAAAGCGAATTTGAGAATGCGTTCTTTGGTGGTAACTGTGCTTAGCATATTTGTAGTTATCGTAGCCTTGTGGATAGTATTCTTTGTATTCAAAGGGGAATTCACAAGCATTTAATTAGAAAATTACCGAATAAATTATAGATTAGGAGGCAGAAATGGGAGAATTAATAAGCAAATTTTTTCTTGAAATAGTTGGCAAAGAGCTGTGCGTTTTCTTCTGTTCAATGCTTCCGATAATTGAACTGAGAGGTGCAATTCCGATGGCATTTGCCTTTGATATGCCCTGGTGGCAGGCATATTTGCTCTCGGTTTTAGGAAATATCCTGCCTGTTCCGTTCATTTTGCTGTTTATTAACGCAATTATTAAGTGGATGGCTAAATCAAAGGTGAAGTTCTTCAATAAAATCTCCAATTTTTTACTCGAAAGAGTAGAAAAAAAGCGGCATAAAATTGAAAAATACTCATTTTGGGGATTGTGCATATTTGTTGCAATTCCACTTCCCGTAACGGGAGCTTGGACGGGCTCACTCGTTGCAGCAGTGATAGGAATGAAGCCTTGGAAGGCATTTTTGTCGGCACTTTTAGGTGTACTTATCGCTGGAATTGTCGTAACTCTTATCGTGTATGGCGGCATTGGGTTTTTGGCTTGGTTAATTTGATAAAAGAGATAAAAATACCACTCGTTTTTGAGTGGTATTTTTTACATTTTCTTAAAATATTTTTTGCAAATCTATTGCAAATGATGTTAATTTATGATATTATATCCTATGTCTATAATAGCTGAAGTGTTTTTAGTAATCCTTGCTTTAGCTGATGACATTTCTAAATTTGAAAGGAGAATACCAATGAAAAAACAGTTAATTCTGTTTATGACAGTAGTTGTTGTTCTTGCTCTTACTCTCACATCATGTTCGTTGTTTGATAAGGGTGATGAAGAAGTAACTACAACACCAGAAGAAGTCCACGTTTGTTTGACAGGCGAATGGATTATCAGCGAATATCCCACTGACACAAAAGATGGAGTTAAGCAGAAGGTGTGCCTTGATTGCGGAAGCGTAATGGTTGAAGAAGCAATTCAGGGTTCAACAGGCCTTGCTTACACACTTAACGGCAAAACTTATGCTGTATCCGGCATCGGCGAATGCAGAGATAGCGAAATCGTAATTCCCAGAACATATATGGGAATTCCCGTAACATCTATCGCAGACGGTGCATTCAGAAACTACACAGCAATCGTTAGTGTAACTGTTGGTGACAACATCAATGCTATCGGTGCTAACGCATTTAACGGATGTACATCTCTTTCCAGCGTAGTACTTCCCAACTCTATCGGAAAAATTGGTGACGGTGCTTTCACGGGTTGTTCATTGCTTGAAAACGTTCGTTTCAACGGTGATATTTTCGACTGGCTCAACATTGAGTTTACAGGTATCACATCCAATCCCTTGAATAACGCAGCAAACCTTTACCTTGGTCTTGACCTTGTAGACAATCTCGTTATTCCTGCTGAAGTAATTCAGATTCCCAACTATGCATTTGCAGGATGCAAATCCTTGGCAAGTCTTAAGGTTGGCGATGACGTTAGAATTATCGGCAGCTACTCTTTTGCAAACTGTCCCGCACTTGCTGACATCGATCTCGGTGTAAACACAAGAAAAATTGAGACATACGCATTCAGTAACTGCTCAAAGCTTACATCAGTTGTTATTCCCGATCAGGTAGTAACACTTGAAGGATACTGCTTCCACAAGTGCACATCTGTGGAAACATTAACATTCGGTGCTTCTCTTTATTCTATCGGCTACAACGCTTTTGATAACTGCACATCTCTCAGAACAGTTAATATTACTGAGTCTGTAGGTAGAATCGCACAAAACGTTTGGGCAAACTGCATCGCACTTGAAATCGTAAATTACGATGGCACAGCAGATCAGTGGGCAAGAATCATCTTTGCTGACGGATCAGCTAACCCCATGGGTATCAACAAGACAACAAAGCCCTATTTCCAAGGTACACTTGTAAAGGACCTTGTTATCAACGAAGCAACACAGATCAATGCTTATGCATTCTATAAATGCAACTCACTTGAAAGTGTAACTCTTGGTGATTCTGTAGCAGTTATCGGGGCTTATGCATTCCAGTCATGTCCTATTCTTGAAACA
>JAZNWX010000188.1:0-1651 GCA_045593575.1 Eubacteriales bacterium
AAAAGTTACTAATTGTTATACTCGGTCTTGTAGTATTATTTATTCCCACTTATTTGGCAATAGGAAGCTATAATGCTAAAAAGCCCTCGGGAGATATTGCAGAAGTTGCTACAGTTACCTTAAACTATCCTGATGGTAAGAGTGTATCAGTTTCATCGGATAACGATCCAAATGCAACGATACAACTCTTTTCAGATATAATAGCAAATTCTTCTCCTGCATCTTCCCTTCCGCCTGAGCTGAACGGTGGCGAGTTTTTGCTTGTATCTTTCTCAAAAAGTGAAGTAGAATCTTCATTTAAATTCTATTTTTCTACCGATTCTTCATCCTGCTACTATACAGATCCTGACGGAAAAATTTTTAAGATCGCACCAAGTAATGCAAAAGCATTCCTGGGCACGTCGCTATCTGTTTATCTTTACAAAACAGCAACACCGCCTGTTTTGACTGCGGAAGGTGGCCAAGAGATCTCGGCAACGAGTATTGAATGGTTTTATCTTGTATCGGGCGGCACCTATCAGCAGTATCCTTATTCCGGAAACGAAAACGGCACCATTACGTATGACGTAGGAAACGCATTTAAATTCGAATTCAGTATTGTACCCTCGGACACTAACCTTAAGGTCTACAAGGATGATACAATAATGTATGATGGTGCAATTAACGAATTCACATCTGAGCTTGACAGAAACACTAATCTTAAATTCGTGATTTCTGCTAAATGGAATCAAACCGCAAATTGTGATTATTACGGAAACGCAACTTATACTTTTAATGCACTGGTTCTTGCCCCTGCCGAGTTCAAGCTTGGCGAAGCTCAGATCGAGCATGGTGATATTGCAGTCCTGTCCGGCATCAATATAACAGATCCCGCCAACATCTCTCTCAAGATTGAGCCCGAGCTCGCAAACGGATTCAAGCCAACGTTCTTCCTTGACGGTAATACCGCACACGCACTTATTCCCTTCAGCTATGACGTTCCAAACGGTGAATATAAGATCACGGTAAGATATGGTGTTACTGAACAGATTCTTAACTTGACCGTGGGTAATTCCAGATTCGGATTCGACAAAGCTCCTTCAAAGCATCCCGCTTCAGACGCTCTGATTTCAACTTTCTATACCGAGGAGGATGTTCAGTCCTACAATAAGCTTTATTCCGAAATCTGTTCGTCTGCAGAATCGCTTAAATATTTCTCAGGGTCATTTGTTAATTATGAAAACGCAGGAACTCTTACTAACAACAAATCTACTATCAAGTTGGGCTTTTCCAGAGAGCAAACTCTTTCTGACGGTAGAACGGTAAAGCATAACGGTATAGATTTCGAAGTAAAAGAAGGCGTTGACGTTCCTGCAATGGCGAGTGGCAAGGTTGCTTATACCGGCTTCTGTGATGTTTTAGGTAATTTTGTTGTAATTGATCATGGCTACGGTCTGAAATCATGGTACGCACATCTTAGTGAAATATCTGTTTCGGCTGGGGATATCGTTACTACCTCTCAGTACATAGGTAAAACGGGAAAGACCGGATTTACAATCGAAAACAGAATACATATTGAGTTTAGTCTTTACAATGTTCCCGTTGCGCCTTTCTCGCTTTGCGATGAGGGACTAGTTATAGCAGAATTTAACTGATCGTTTTTCGGGCTGAA
>JAZNWX010000189.1:0-2168 GCA_045593575.1 Eubacteriales bacterium
TACTGAACTTGGCGAATATACTTTTGCGTATTGCTCCGATTTGGAAAGTGTGTACATTGGTAACCATATAACTAAGCTTGAAATAAGAGTTTTTCAAGATTGCAAAAGCTTAAGCGATATATATTATTCCGGCACGATTGCAGAATGGAATCTTATTGAAAAAGATTCCGAATGGGATCTTGGAACTCCGGATTATACAGTTCATTGTACTGACGGTGATATTGAAAAATAGAAAACGGTGGGATAATCCCACCGTTTTCTGTTTTATCTGTTGGCACCACAGCAATTCTTATATTTCTTTCCACTTCCGCAAGGACAGGGCTCATTTCGTCCTACCTTAGCAGCTTTTGAAACTGTAATTATCTTTTTTGCAATTTCGCCTGATGCCGATGCCATAATAGGATTGGCAATCTGCACTCTTTGTGTATCGGGTGCTTTTTTTGTAAGTGAAAGCATCATTCGTGCTGTGTTCTCTCTTATGTCGCTAACAAGCTCGTCAAACATATCAGCACCGCGGAAACGGTATTCGGTAACAGGATCCCTCTGTGCATATCCCTGAAGTCCCACACTTCCTTTGAGGTCATCCATAGCATCAATATGATCCATCCACTTTCTATCAACATTTTTGAGAAGAACTGCACGTTCGATTTCTCTCATATTTTCTGCACCAAACATCTCCTCTTTTTCTTGGTAAATAGTATGGGCTGTTTCGCAAAGCAATTCTGAAAGCTTATTAACGTCAGCCTCACTAACCTTGTCAGAAGAGATAATATCTCTGGTTTTATCAATGGGATAGTGTTCCCTGAGGAATGGTAAGCAATTTGTATCAAGCAGCTTAAGGTCAAATTTCTTTGTATCCTCATCATAACATTCAAATACTTTTTGTTCAACTGTCTGCGATATCATATTAGCTATTTTATCAGAAATATCTATTCCGTTAAGAACGTCCTGTCTTTGCTTGTAGATAAGCTCTCTTTGCTTATTCATAACGTCATCATACGCAAGAACGTTCTTTCTGCGCTTGAAGTTCATATCCTCAACTTTTTTCTGTGAAGACTCTATAACACCTGAAAACGCTTTAAAATCAAGACAATCATCATCTCCCATACCAAGAGTATTGGCGATAAGATGCATTCTTTCGCCACCAAAAAGACGCATAAGATCGTCTTCAAGTGAAAGAAAGAAGCAAGATTCACCGGGGTCGCCCTGACGTCCTGAGCGTCCGCGAAGCTGGTTATCAATTCTACGTGATTCATGTCTTTCTGAGCCAAGAATATAGAGACCGCCTGCTTCCCTTACCTTTTGTGCTTCGGGCTCAATTTCTTTCTTATACTTTTTGTTGAGCTCAGCAAAGGTCCTGCGAGCATTCATTATTTCTTCATCGCCCACAGTTGCCGTTCCTGTTGCTGCGGAGATAAGCTCATCCGTAAATCCAAGCTTACGCATCTCGTTCTTAGCCATAAACTCAGAGTTACCGCCAAGCATAATGTCAGTACCACGACCTGCCATATTGGTTGAAATTGTAACAGCTCCCAACTTGCCCGCCTGAGCAACAATTTCGGCCTCTTTTTCGTGCAGCTTTGCATTAAGAACCGTATGCTTGATTCCCTCTCTGTCAAGAAGCTTTGAGAGTGCCTCGGATTTATCAATTGACACAGTACCTACAAGCACCGGTTGTCCTTTCGCGTGACATTCCTTTACCTGATTAACTATTGCCTTATATTTTCCGTTTATTGTTTTATAAAGAACGTCGTTATGATCCTCTCTGATCATTGGCTTGTTTGTTGGGATCTCAACAACGTCAAGCGTATAGATTTCTCTAAATTCTGCATCTTCAGTAAGAGCAGTACCCGTCATACCGGAAAGCTTTTTATACATTCTGAAGTAATTCTGGAACGTAATAGTAGCAAGTGTTTGGTTCTCTTTTTGAATCTGAACCTTTTCCTTTGCCTCAATAGCTTGATGGAGTCCGTTAGAGTATCTTCTACCTGGCATAAGACGTCCTGTAAATGCATCAACAATCATAACGCCATTATCATTAACAACGTAGTCAACATCACGTTTCATTGTGCCGTATGCTCTGATTGCCTGATTGATGTGATGTGCTATCTCATTATTCTCAGGATCGCTAAGATTCTCAATACCAAAGAAACTCTCAACCTTTTTAG
>JAZNWX010000190.1:0-1631 GCA_045593575.1 Eubacteriales bacterium
GATCAAAGCACTTCCCATGCTATTAACGAGTGCACTTCCAAGTCCAGTCCACTTAAGCAATCCAATAGCAGTAATTATCGAGGTTTCAATTGGCGCAGCATTAAACGCGCCTTCCCACGTTTCAAGAGCAGCTTCAATCGCTCCTGTCAGAGATAAACCTGCTTTCAAACTGTTCAGGATCAAAACAGTAAAATCAAGCATACCGTCATCAAAATCCCTTAAGCCTTTTACCGCTATTTTCTTGTTGATTATTGCGGGAAGCCTGTATACTGCTGCACAGAGCAACAATGCGACCGGTAAATATATATACCAGGAAAAATCCATACACCAGCCGGCAGCAACAATCAGAGCAAAAATACAAATACCAAGAGAAAATCCGGCTTGAATATTACGTTTTCGAATCAGAATTTGTTTTTCGTCATAAGAAGAATTGTTTAAGGTAGCCAAATAAGAAGAATGTGCAGAAAACAATGGTATCAACACCAATGCTCCGATAAAAGCAGCAAAGAAAACAATTCCTAAAACAAAATATTGATTTGTCATATTTTTTCTCCTTTGGCAAAGAGGCTCATATCTATATCAAGGACACCCCGTTCCCGCAATGCAGAAACAAATTTGGGGATGTGCCCTGTTGCTTCAAAATGTCCATAAAATTTTCCGTTCTCATCAACACCTTCCTGCTTCCAGACAAAGATATCCTGCATCAGGATGGTATTGCCTTCCCGTCCTGTGATTTCAGTAACTTGTGTAATTTTTCTTGAGCCATCGCCCAAGCGGCTTTGTTGCACAACAAAGTTGATGGCAGAAGCAACCTGTTCCCTTATAGAGGAGACAGGTAATTCAACACCTGCCATAAGAACCATATTCTCCAAACGGCTCAAAGAGTCACGGGGGCTGTTTGCGTGTACCGTTGTTAAGGCTCCATCGTGTCCTGTATTCATTGCCTGCAACATATCAAGAGCTTCACCGGAACGACATTCTCCGATAATGATCCGGTCCGGTCTCATACGCAAAGCATTAACCAGAAGGTCTCTGATAGAAACCTTACCTTTCCCTTCAATGTTGGCTGTTCTGGACTCAAGCCGGGCAAGATTCCGGTGAGTCAGTTTCAATTCGGCAGAGTCTTCAATCGTCACCAGACGTTCATCCAAAGGAATGAACTGGCTTAATACATTCAACAAAGTTGTTTTTCCGGAACCTGTACCACCGGAAATAATGATATTCTGCTTATATTTTACTGCAAATGACAAAAATTGGGCCATTTCATCAGTTAAAGAACCATAATCAATAAGATCCTCTGTTGTCAATTTGTTTTTGGCAAACTTCCGGATCGTGACCAACGCACCATCAATAGCCAATGGAGGTATGATCGCATTCACTCGGGAACCATCGGGTAAACGGGCGTCCACCATGGGACTAGCTTCATCAATATGTCTACCCAGAGGTTCAACAATTCGTTGGATGACTGATAAGAGATGTTGATCATTAAAGAAACGAATCCCTGTTTCAAACAGTTTACCTTCATGCTCAACAAAAATCAAATCAGGACCATTAATCATTACTTCTGTAATATCATCTGCCCGGAGTAAAGGAGAAATCGGTCCATAGTTGATCAATTCATCAACAATTCC
>JAZNWX010000191.1:0-1627 GCA_045593575.1 Eubacteriales bacterium
TCTTGATACCAAAAGCCTTTAGCCGCTTTTCTTTGCCATTAGAGGCACAAAGAAAAGCTAACAAAAGAAATGCCGATTCGCCTACGCGGCGGGCGCCACTACTCGTGGAGAGCCACCTTTGAAAAGGTGGACGAAACAATCATTTGGTTGTGCGAACATAACGACAAACCCCAATTTAACAAATAAAGTATAAATTCGTTTAACTACAGCATACTATAATATGGAAATAAATGAAAAGGAGTGCCATATGAATCCATTTAATGAAAAAGGTATTTTGCCCGAAAGAGCATTACAAAACTGGAACGAGATGTATCCCGTTTCCTATGACAAAAAAAGCGTTGATCCATACACTAAAACCCGAATTATTCTGATGAACGGTACCGAGTTTGAAGCAAACTGGTTTTCACATCAATTCGCAAGACATTGCGGAGATAACGATCTTCGCAGAGAACTTGCCTTAACACGTGAGATCGAAAAGCAACAGCAGCTCAAAGGATCCCTGCTAAAGCCCCTGAACGAGAGCATACTTGAACACACAATTGGTTATGAACAGCTTGCAGTCGATTTGACAGCTGAGCTTGCTAAAAGAGAAAAAGATTGCAACGTGAAAAAAGCACTCGATTTTGCTCTTTTGGAGGACTTTGATCATCTTTACAGATACTCGGATTTGCTTGATATGACTGAAGGATCGGATCCTGCTCATCTTGTGGGGAAATATACTGAAATTATGCCCGGCAGACCAACAATTTCGCATCATCGTTACCCGAAGGATAACGTCAGAAAAAGTATCAATTCTAAGCTTGCAGACGTGCAGACGGTTCTTGACACAATGATCATTACTGCAGCCGAACAGCAGACGATGAATTACTATATGAACGTTACCAATTTTGCATCTACCGATATGGCAAGAAAGCTCTACCAGGAAATTGCACTTGTCGAAGAAGAGCACGTAACACATTATGAATCCCTTATGGATCCGAATGCTACCTGGCTTGAGATGCTTTTGTGGCACGAATATTGCGAGTGCTATCTTTACTGGTCCTGCTATATGACGGAAACAAATCCTTACGTTAAGCATTTCTGGGAGCAAAATCTGGCTACCGAGATAGGACATCTTCACAAAGCGAGAGAGCTTCTTGAAAAGTATGAGGGTAAACAGTGGCAGCAGGTAATTCCTTGCGGAGAATTTCCCGCACCGATTTCGCTTCACGAAAACATTGATTACGTCAGGGATATACTTGCAAACACAGTGCAGTACACAACGGGAAGGGATAACACCTATGAAAAAGTGGAATGCATTTCAGATAATTCCGATTTTTTCAGTTTTCAGAAGATAACAAATCCCACACCCGAAATTGTTCCGTCGCATAATGTTATTGAAACCTATATTCATCATCATAGACACGATTATCGATTTGAAACAGAGGAAAACCCCATACCCGCATTGCGAAACAGAAGGGTTGATAATACAGACGTGGGAAGGGTACCCGGAGCTGCTGAATCAACAGATTTTTCTTGCAATTAATTTGATAAAACAAAAGCCGCCGCCAAAAACGGCGGTTTTTTTGTTGTGAATTACCGGTTTTTTGAGATTTTCAGGAAAAATTCCCCACCCGAAAAGCAAGTG
>JAZNWX010000192.1:0-2349 GCA_045593575.1 Eubacteriales bacterium
GCAAAAGCACTATATACAGGTATGATAACTGACTCAGGCAGATTCAGATATGATTCAACCAGTGCCCAAACCTTTAAGGTGGCATCTTTCCTGATGGAGCAGAAGTTCAATACCAATGATATTTATTCAAACCTTTACGCAGATGAATTGTATTTCATTCAATTGAGAGCAAAATTCGTTCTGAAAATCACCAAAACTGATTATCCCGTTGCTTACATATATACAACTCTTGATGAAGCAAATAGTTATAATGCTGATACATTTACCATCTCCAGAGGAATGGTAAATACAATGAGTGATGTTAAGGGTATAGATATTTGGGTTAATTTTACCGAAACAGAAAACGGGGTTCTTTGTGAAATCCGTTCAAGTAAGTATAATATTAATCCTGTTGCAGTAAAATACGGTGGCGGCGGCCACGCAAAAGCCAGCGGTGCAACTATCAAAGACAGAGAAGAAGCTATGTCTATGCTAAATGATCTCATTGAATTAACCAAATAAGAAAGGAAGCGAATATGACAAATTTTGAAAAAAAGAAACTGATACTTGATAAGATTAAAGAATACAATAAAATCATAATATTCCGTCATTTCCGCCCTGATGGCGATGCCGTTGGCTCTACCAAAGGTCTTCGCGAAATCTTGCGTTTGACATATCCCGAAAAAGAGATTCTCTTGCTTAATTCCGACTATTCGGATTATCTTAAATTCCTTGGTAAAGAAGATGAGCCCGTTGCTGACGAATACTATGCAGATGCACTTGGAATTGTGCTTGATACTGCTACTGAAGACAGGATATCCAACAAAAAGTACTGTCTTTGTAAGGAGATAGTAAAAATCGACCATCATATTGTGGACAAGCACTACGGTAACTATCATTGGGTGATCGAAGAAAAATCTTCAACCTGCGAAATGATCGCTGAATTCTATGATACCTTTAAAGATGAGCTTAAAATAAGCAAAGAAGCTGCTACCTATATTTATTGTGGTATGGTTACCGATAGCGGACGCTTCCGTTTCCGTGACGTTTCGGGCGATACACTGCGTCTTGCGGGACTTATGCTCGATCAGGGTATTGATACAGATACACTTTATGCAAATCTTTATTTAAAGGAATTCCACGAATTTAAATTTGAGTCCTATGCACACGAAAAAATGGAAATGACTGAAAACGGGCTTGTATATCTTTATGTTGATAAAGAGATGCAGGAGAAATTTACACTAACGAATGAGCAGTCATCTTCCTCGGTTGGATTTATGGATTCCATTCGCGGTTCAATTATCTGGATAGCATTTATCGATAATGCGGACGGTTCTATACGTGTCAGACTTCGCTCAAGATTTGTTCCCGTAAATACTTTAGCAGAAAAATACCGTGGTGGCGGTCACGAATGTGCGTGTGGTGCAACACTTTACTCGAAAGAAGAAATGGCTCAGTTTATTGCAGATGCTGATGCACTTATCAAGGATTATAAAGAGAATAACGAGGGTTGGTTATGAGATTTCTTATAGTTAATGATGACGGTATAAACGCAGAAGGTATTAAGCTACTTGCAAAATGGGCATTGCAGTACGGTGAAGTAACCGTTGTTGCACCCAAGTTTGAGCAAAGCGGAAAAAGCCACGCAATTGACTTTATAAATCCCATCGAAATTAAAAGAGTAGATTTTATGGACGGGATTGAAGCGTGGTCAATGGCATCAACTCCGGCAGATTGTGTTCGTTTTGGAATTTTTGGACTTCATAGAGAATATGACGTTGTTTTGTCGGGTATAAATCGTGGCACCAATATGAGTGGTGATATAATTTATTCCGGTACTATGGGAGCTATCTTTGAAGCAGGAAATCAACGACACAGAGGAATTGCCTTCTCCACAACTCCCGAAAATCTTGAAGGTGCATCAAAATATCTCGATGAAGCATTTAATTTTATAGTTAATAATAATCTTTTCGATTATTCAGATCTCTATAACATTAACATTCCCGAAGAAGTAAAGGGAATTAAGATAACAAAGCAAGGGGATGGCTTTTTCTCAGATGCGTTCTATCAAGTTGATGAAATTACATATACCCAATATGGTCAAATGATAGCAGATACTTGCCCCGATGATAAAACACGTGATAGCGTTGCTTTTGGAGAAGGATATATTTCAGTTACTCCAATGACAAAGGAAAGAACCGATCTCGTGGCATTTGAAAAGCTAAAAAACATAGAGAAATAGAATGCAATAACGTAGGGCGGGAGCTTGCTCCCGCCACTATTTTAAAAAAATTGCATATAAGAAAATAGCAGGGAATTATCCCTGCTATTTTTATATCAAAAAAGATCCCCTCGCCCCAAGGCGAGGGG
>JAZNWX010000193.1:0-6649 GCA_045593575.1 Eubacteriales bacterium
GCTCGTCTTGAAGGCGAAAAGAAGCGTCTTGAGGGTGAGATTGACAGAATTGTTAAGAAGCTTTCAAATCAGGGCTTTGTTGCCAAAGCACCTGCGGCAGTTGTTGAAGGCGAAAAAGCAAAGATGGCGAAGTATCAGGAAAACCTTGACGGTGTTCTTGCTGCTCTTGAAAAATTGAATTAGTTTTACTTCAATCCAAGCTCAAATGAGCTTGGATTGACTATAATATCACACTATGAATACTTGTTTAGTTAAGCCAACTGAAATCCACTATAAGCAATTGTATATTACAAGCAATAAAAGAGATACTGTTCTGCTTGGATATAAATTTGAATTGACAAATACAGAGCATACCGTATTGCTTGCAATTGCTGAAAACCGTAATAATCCAATTTCCTCAGAGCAGATTGCAAACCGAATGAATATTGATTTGTCAAAGGAAAATTTAGCTTTTCACATTTCAAATATCAATAGAAAAGCAAAAATTATCACAAATCGTGTTTTAATAAAAAATATTGCAAAAAACGGATATTTTTTGAATGAAGAAATGTAAAAATTCTTGACAATTTTTATTCGTTATGATATAATACCCTCGTAAGTTATGTGAATTTTTAATCGTTCGTTTATTTGTTGTCTAAGCGTTTATATACAGAAAGGAAAAAAGATGGAAATTGCAATTATAGCTCACGACATGAAAAAAGAACTCATGACACAATTCTGTATCGCTTACTGCGGAATTCTCAGTAAGCACAATCTTTGTGCAACGAGCATCACTGCAAAATATATTTCTGATGCAACAGGGCTCAAGATTGAAAAATTACTCACCGGTGAACACGGCGGCGAGCAGCAAATAACCTCCCGTCTTGCATATAATGAAATCGATCTCCTTCTCAACTTTAAAGATACCCGTTCATCCTCTGCTTATAATGAGGAAGAAGCTGAAATGATGAGAATGTGCGATCTTCACAATATTCCAGTTGCCACTAATATCGCTACTGCCGAAATTCTTGTTCAGGCACTTGACCGCGGCGATCTTAACTGGCGTGAGGTTTATAATCCCCGTTCTGAGTACAACAGAAAAAGAAACGGTCTTGTCTAATTATTTATATTAAAATGCAAGGGACATGTTCCTCTGCAGGTCTTGTTCAGAGAGAGGATGATTTGCTGTGACATCCTTCAAGACAGCAGTTGCAATACCACCCGTGCGTCACGTTGAATACCCTTTTTAAGTTAAAAATTCGGGTGGAACCGTGCGAAACAGTCTATCGCACCCCGAATGGCTTTTGCCATTCGGGGGGGGTTTTTTTTTTTTAAATATTTTTCAGGAGATACAAAGCTATGAAAATCAAACTTTCAGATCTTTGCCTTGAATTTGATGCTCCCATCACGGTTTATGATGCGGCTCGCTCGGCAGAGAGAATCGATCGCAGCGTTATCGCTGCAAAAGTTGACGGCAAGGTTGTTGCCCTCAATCACCTCATTGAAAACGATGCAGAGGTTGAGCTTCTTACATTTAAGGATGCTGACGGTAAGCACGTTTTTAATCACACAGCAAGCCATATTCTTGCTCAGGCAGTTAAGCGCCTCTATCCTGAAACAAAGCTTACAATAGGTCCCGCTATTGAAAACGGTTTCTATTATGACTTTGATTCAGAGGTTTCTTTCACTCCCGAAATGCTTGCAAAGCTTGAAGCGGAAATGAAGAAAATTGTTAAAGAAAATCTTCTTATTACAAGAAGCGAGCTTCCCCGTGCAGAAGCAATTGCTCTTATGACAGAAAAAGATGAGCCCTATAAGGTTCAGCTTATCGAAGAGCTCCCCGAGGATGCTGTTATCAGCTTCTATACTCAGGGTGAATTTACTGATCTTTGTGCAGGCCCCCACCTTTTCTCAACAGGTGCGGTTAAAGCAATTAAGCTCACACAGTGCACAGGTGCTTATTGGAAGGGTGACCAGAAAAATAAGATGCTTCAGAGAATTTACGGTATTGCCTTCCCCTCAAAAGATGAGTTGAATGCTTATGTTACAATGCTTGAAGAAGCAAGAAAACGCGACCATAATAAGATCGGCCGTGAGCTTGAATATTTCACCACGGTTGACTGCATCGGTCAGGGACTCCCCATTCTTCTTCCCAAGGGTGCCCGTACTATTCAGGCACTTCAGAGATGGATCGAAGACGAAGAGCAGCGTCGCGGTTACCTCCTCACAAAAACTCCCCTTATGGCAAAGCGTGACCTTTACAGAATTTCAGGTCACTGGGACCACTATCTTGACGGTATGTTCATCCTTGGCGATCCCTATGATGAAACAAAGGAATGCTTTGCACTTCGTCCCATGACTTGTCCCTTCCAATATCAGGTATTTCTTAACAAGAAAAGATCGTACCGCGACCTTCCAATGCGTCTTGGTGAAACATCCACTCTCTTCAGTAACGAGGATAGCGGCGAAATGCACGGTCTTATCCGCGTTCGTCAGTTCACTATTTCAGAAGGCCACCTTATTATCCGTCCCGAACAGCTTGAAGAAGAATTCAAGGGCTGTCTTGACCTTGCTCTTTACTGTCTTGACACTCTCGGACTTAAAGAGGACTGCTCTTTCCGTTTCTCTCAGTGGGATCCTGCAAGAACAGATAAGTACGAGGGCACAGCAGAACAGTGGGAGCTTGCTCAGAGCGTTATGGAAAAGCTTCTCAACGAAAACCTCGGCGAAGGTAATTACACAATTGGTAAGGATGAGGCCGCGTTCTACGGTCCTAAGCTCGACATCCAGATAAAGAACGTTTTCGGTAAAGAAGATACACTTATCACTATCCAGATCGATATGCTTCTTGCAAAGAAGTTTGGTATGGAATACGTTGACTCTGACAACACACTCAAGACACCTTATATCATTCATAGAACTTCTATGGGCTGCTATGAGAGAACTCTCGCTCTTCTTCTTGAAAAATATGCAGGCGCGCTTCCCACTTGGATGGCTCCCGTTCAGGTCAAGATGCTTCCTATGGGTGATGCCCAGGTTGCATACTGCGATGACCTCTCCCGTAAGCTTACAGCTCTCGGCATAAGAAACGAGGTTGACAGAAGAAACGAAACGATCGGATACAAGATCAGAAATGCACAGCAGGAAAAGGTTCCCTATATGCTCGTTGTTGGCGGTAAAGAGCTTGAAAACGGTACAGTTGCAGTTCGTTCTCGCAAGGACGGTGACATCGGTGCTATGACTGCTGATGAATTCATTCTTAAAATTGCAAAGGAAATTGCTGATAAGGTCAGATAATTTCAAATATTTAAGGACACTCTTTTGAGTGTCCTTTTTATTAATCAGAATTTATAAAAAAACTCAGCAGGATTTCCCTGCTGAGCTTTTTATTATATACCGAGTATTCCTTTAATGAATATGTAGATGCCAATGCAAACGAGTATCACACCACCGAAAACGGTTGCTTTATTTGAAAGCATATTGCCAAATTTCTTGCCTGCCCACACACCAAACATACAAATTATGAACGTTACAAGTGCTATTACAAGTGACGAAACAATTGCCTCGATGAATTGATATTCCGCCATTTCAAAGCCAACCGAAAGGGCATCGATCGATGTGCCTATTCCCTGCACGATGAGGGCACCAAACCCAACTGCACAGTCCTCACAGTCGCAGTTTTTCTTAATTCCCTCATATATCATCTTGCCACCGATAAATCCGAGAAGAGCAAGAGCAATATACGGAATAAAAGATATAAATCCCTCAAAGATATTTGAAATAGTTTTTATACAAAACCATCCAATCAAAGGCATAAGTCCTTGAAAAACAGCAAAAATACCTGCTATAGTACACATTCTGCCTATTTTCATTCTCTTTTCATTCATTCCGTTAGCCAAAGACACAGAAAAAGCATCCATAGCAAGTCCTAAACCGAACATTATACTGACTATAAAAAATTCAAAATCCATTCTTAACCTACCAATCAAAATAGTACAAAGGGAATTATACCATACATCCCAATCATTGTCAATAAAAAAATCGGGCACAGCCCGATTTTTTATTTGCTTTCTGCAGTATCGCAAGAATTTCTATACACAACAAATCTTGTGAAAAAGTATTCAAGCACAAAGTTTGCAATCATATTGATGCCCTCAATAAGATACTCGTTCCACCCAATATTGGTTGCCCAGCCCATAAAGAGAGTTGACGCAGGTGTGAAAACAACGTAAAACAAAGCAACGAGTATCATTGATTTAACAATATTGTTCGATGACTTGAATGTCACCTTTCTGTTGATAGTGAAGTTCCAGATAACTGAAAGCACCAATGCAATAAAGTGGGACAACGCCTCGTTCTCTGCACCAAGTATAACCTCATTCAAAAGTGTGAACGAACCTATTTGAATAATTCCTGCACTCAAAGATATAATTGTAAACTTAAGTGCACGCCAAAGCTCTTTTTTATCTTTAGCCATAAATAATCTCCATTCTATTTTTGCCAAATATTCGCTTGGAATGAATATTTATTCCAAGTTCTGAATTATTTTACCACAAAATAAATAAAAATTCAAGTATTATTGACAAAATTGTTGTTAATTAGAATTATTTCATGATCCTTGTGCTTCTTTATGCAATAATCAATAACAGATTTTGTTCCTTTGGAATTTCCATCCCAGATAATAATTACTTTATCGGCATAATCTACAATTCTTCGATTGCATAAGATTGGAGCCGATTTGCCATAAATACTGTATTCCGGCAAAAATATCTTTAGCTCTATGTTATTTTCTTTTGCAAAATTCGAAGCACAGCTATCAACACCGCGTGCTCCACCGGATATTATTTCGGAACATTTTGCAGGTAGAATATGTCTTAAATCAATTTTTTCTATTGTCCTTGATCCAACCACAGCAATTTTCAACACTTATTCGCTCCTTTTTTAATTATTGTATACTTGTTTTAAGTATACTTTAACTATTATACCACAAAATAATCTTAAAATATACTTAAAATAAGATTTTGTGAGGAAATATATGAGAAATAAGAAAAACAAACACTTGGGTATTGAAATCGATCCGGAGCTCCACTATAAGCTCCACTATATTTCAAAGTATTACGGTCGCTCGGCAAACGGGCAGATTCTTTATCTTATCAGACAAGCAGTTAAAGAGTTTGAAAAAGCCGACGGAGAAATCGTACTCCCGAAAGAAGAAAAATAAAACAGGGCAAAATAATTTGCCCTGTTTTTGCTTATTTTTCAATATAATAAATTACAACGTAATCAGTTTCTTTGGTGTAGGTTGAAAGAACGTCACCCTCATGCAATTCGGATAATATCTCATAGCTGCCGTCTGCGTAAATTTGTATTGCATACACTGCTGTGCTTTCAGTAATCGGGTAATAAACCATATCACTATAGCGAACAGCAAGTCCATCTCCGTTACGGACAACTTGTGACTCATTTAAACTGTCAATGTCACCATCTATTATTCTTTGGACAATCTGATCCAACGTGACTCCACTTCTCTTTTCTTCGGTTGTAAAGTTGTATACTGTTCCCTGATATGTTAATGCGAGCTTTTTTCCGCTGGTGGAATTTGCACTGCTTCCCTCTATGATTTCGCCATTTTCAAGTGTAATCGTAAAGGATGTGTATTTTATTCCTTCGTTTTCATATTCAAACGTTCCGTGAAGGGTTTCACCGTCCTTGGTGGTAAATACAACGTCTCCGTCCTTCGAAAATGAGATTGCTATATCCTGATTATCAATTCCCGCAAATGGATAAACGTGCGAGGCATCGGAAAATCCCACATTAAGTGTAACGCCGCCAATAAACGTAATGTCACCTTTATAGCTGAAAAAGTACCAATCTTCCTTTGAAGGAACACAAGTGCATCCCGTCATAAGAACAAGAGCAAATATGAATAAAAGAAGTATGGACATAATTCTGATTTTTCTCATATATATCTCCCTTAAAATACATTCTTTGATAATGATAACACATTTTCAATAAAAATGCAATAAAAATGATAAAAGTAATTTGAAAAAGATAATATTTTTCTTGAAAAGCTATTGACAAACGCACAAAAATATTATATAATAATTGGGCGTGAACGGAATGGAAGCGGCAGTTCACAAAGTACTGTGGAGAAGTACTCAAGAGGCCGAAGAGGCGCCCCTGCTAAGGGTGTAGGCCGGATATACCCGGCGCGAGAGTTCAAATCTCTCCTTCTCCGCCAAAAAAAGAAAGCAGACCTTGTGTCTGCTTTCTTTTTTTGTCAGAAGCAGGATGTTTGAGTTCGTAAGAGCGATGGTACCGGCAAGGGTGAGCAAGTAAAAACATCACAGTGCGATGTTTTTACGAAGCGAAGGAGCCCAAGCAAGGAGTGTTGCGAGCAAATTATTTGCGAAGCAACACGACTATGCGACGCGAGTGGGCGGACAAAGCATTTGCGAATAATATTAATATAGTAAAACTTAATAACGAGATGTGGCGCAGCTGGTAGCGCGCGTGCTTTGGGAGCACGATGCCGCAGGTTCGAGTCCTGTCATCTCGACCATAAAATAAATCCTTGCCCTTTATGGGTGAGGATTTATTTTCATTTTGACAGGACTCGAAGGGGAGCCGGCAATGAATGACAGTCCGGTGGACTGTCAGAACCGGCGGA
>JAZNWX010000194.1:0-2651 GCA_045593575.1 Eubacteriales bacterium
ATAGTAGGAGAAAAGCTGACCGCCATCTTTAAGCATTTTCTTTTCTTCTTTTGTAAACTCAGCACCCCAAGTTTTACACTCAATCATCAAATACGCTTTGCCGTCATTGTCAAAGACAAGAATATCAAGTTTGCCCTTTTCGTTTCTGCCAAGTGGGAACTTATATTCCAAGTACAGATTTTTAGGAGCATAGCCCTTTTCTAATAATCTGTTGATACATTCCAAAACGACAAAGTTTTCCGAGTTCTCAAAGTTGCTTGTGGTGAGATCTCCCCATTGAATACCATCTTCAGCCTTAACATCGTTTTCCCGATACTCGATTTTTTGAGTATTGAAATTTACACGAATGATGTAATTGTTATGCTGAGCATACTTTTTGTAATAGATATTATTTACACCATCTTCGGGAAGATAGTCCATTGCTTTCAGTAAACTTTTTATACTTTCCGCACTTATCTTCATAGTACAGCCCTCTTACTTTCCCTAAGCCCGATTGTTTTCAATGGTTAAAACAACGATTTTAGCAACTTTTTAATAATTTATGGATATATACCTCAAATGATTATAATAACCCATCATAATTATCATATTATTTTATCATAAATTATCGAAAATTGCAATAGGACGGCACAAATTTTTACAAATTTGTACCGCCCCATTGGATCAAACCAAGGTATGATCAATTGATTCAGCCATCTTGGCTTTGTATTCTTTGAAAATGTGAACGTAGATATTAGATGTAATTTCGGTGTTGCAATGTCCGAGCTGTTCGGAAATAGCCTTAACGTCAAAGCCGTCATTGATAAGCAGGCTGGCGTTAGAGTGTCGGAGTCCGTGAACACTTATAGCTGGCATATGGTTATTAGAAAGTAGCCTCTTTAAGTATATGTTCACGTAGCTCCTACTATAGAAATTACCGATTGGAGAAGTAAAAACAATAGTAGGATATTTCCACTCACTACCGACAACCTCTTTGAGCTTATCCTGTTCCCTCTTGTGACGGAGCAAAAGCTCCTTAACGTATGTACTCATCGCTACGTAGCGTGTGCTTGTCTTGGTTTTCGGACTGGAAAGCGACCACGTTCTGTCTGCAAAAGTCAGTGTGTATTTGATGGATATAATATTGTTCTCAAAGTCAATATCTTCCCAGCGTAGAGCAAGGCATTCACCTATACGCATACCTGTGCATAATAAAAACTGAATGATTGAATTGCAAATACTGTATTCACTCGTCAGTTCCATCAATCTTTGACATTGTTCTTTGGTGAGAAACTTGATTTTCTGTTCCTCATTGGTAGCTTTTTTGTAGTGAGCACCTTGACAGGGGTTTTTCTTGATATATCCCTGCTCAACGCCAAACCTAAACACGCTTGACATTACAATTTTGAGCTTACGTGTTGTTTCGGGAGCAACCTCAAGCCCTGTGAAGAAATCCGACAGCGATTGTGTGGTGATGTCTTTAATCTTCTTGTTACCATAAACAGGAAGCATATACATCTCCAAATTACGCTGGTAGTTGTTCCTCGTTACAGGCTTCAACTCGTTATGAGCATACACGCGAAGAAAGATATCCACAAGCTCCTTGAAACGCATATTCTCGTCAAGCCCCTGTGAGTATTTGCACCTACGAGAAAAATCGGTGTATGCTTCAATAACCATCTTTTTAGCCTTTGTCGGTGCTGTGCCATCGGGCACTCTGAATGTCATTGTATGACGGACTTGTCTGCCCTTACCATCAAAGCCATCCGATACTGTAAAGCGGTAGGTGTTCTCTCCACGTTTTGTTACGCCCTTGATACTGATAATGTTATCGTTTTCAATATTGTTCTTCTTACTCATAATTATAAGTCCTTTCTTTTAGTTAGCACGCTGGCTGAAGATTAGCCAACATATTGCAAAGTGTATCAAAGTTGATAAGTGCCTTTTTGCCAGAGTAAATGGCAGGTAGCTGTCCAGCTCTCAACATTCTGCGGAGTGCAGACTCATTGATCAAGCCTGTTGCGGCAATCTGTCTTACAGACATCATTCTCGGTATGTTATTGTTTCTATTATCCATAGTAATATCCTTTCTTTTATTATCGGTTGTCGAGCAAGAAGCCGTAACTTGTATAAAGGCAACTGCTCTCAAGTCTAATATCACGCCCATACGCTTCATAGTTAAAGTAGGGCTGAATGTGTTCGGGGATATTTATAGAGCAGTATTCCTCTGCGTAGTAATATCCCAAGTCCTCATCATCGGTTACATCGGTGAGCAAATCGAAATTGTCAAGCTCGTCTAAAAGCTCTAATACATCTGAAACGTTCCGACACGCTTCATATTCAAGCACCGCCCCCAGCTTGTCTGCCTCATCGTCCGACAGCTCTTCAAGGCGTTGTGCCAGCTCATTTAAGGCTTGTACGCTTGAATACTCCGAAACTATATCACTTAAACCAATGATGTCATTTTCATAATCGGTAATGAAGTATTCTTCGTAATACTCATTGATACCGATTTCCTTAAGCACCTTGTCAAGCACTTCTTCGTTGACAGGGAGCTTTACCCATTTTCCAACGAGATAACCCTCGTTGTACCTACCTAAATTCGTAATAAAGATTTTCATACTTCCGTTGCCTTTCATATTCTTTAGTGGTCTTGAGATTTTGACAGGTGT
>JAZNWX010000195.1:0-8474 GCA_045593575.1 Eubacteriales bacterium
GGGGACCACAGTATCCAAGCACGTCGCTCTGATAGTTAGCAAATGCCTTCCATTCAAAGAATACCTTCTTCATGGTATCCGCAGCAGGTCCAAAATAATTTTCCATAAATTTATCAATAAGAGCATTTATGTCCTGATCTACATTCCAAGTGAGTTTGGAATAGAGATAAATCTTAAGCCAAGACCATCCTGTAGCGGAGCCCGTCTGATTGGACTGACCCTGATCGTAAATAAAGTCTACGTTGTTTTCTATTGCGAACTTGTATGTTGCTTGAGTTGTATCGAATGTGTTATATGGCGTTAAGAAATATGAGAAGTTCGTGGAATACATCCAGAAATAGTTCGTATCACTTATAGATGCCCAAGCCTTAAGGTTCTCTGCATAAGGAGCGTTCGCCGATGTTTCATCATAGAAATCCTTAGTATAGTCACCGTTGGTTTCTGCAAAATACGGAATGATATGTTTATTAAGAACAACCTTATCATCTACAGGAACATAAGTTCCGAGCGATTCATCATATTTTGCAGGAGCTGCATTAGTTGCATGGTAAGCAAAGAATACGATTTTGAAATCTCTTGCGTGGGGTTTGCCCTCTTCGCTGTTGAAATACTCTTCAACAAGTTCGGAAACACCATTCAAGAAGATAACGATAGAAGCTGCTTGAGATCCGTTATAATATGCCTTCATAGCATTACAAGAGTCGCATTCGCAAAGGCTCTGTGTATCCTCGTGAGTCATTGTAATAAGGAACTTTGTAGGATTATTTATATAGTGTTCAATAATCACGTCAGCAACTATTCTCTGCATCTTAGCTACTTCCTCGGGTTTACCGTGAGCGGTATAGCAGAGATTCTTATTATCTGTTGAGAACCAATCCTTATTATCTCCGTAAATCGACTTAGGGATATACTGGCTGGAGTTATGAACTGTTTTGCCGCCAACAGGAATTACCATATCACCAAAATTAGTGAATCTCATTCTCTGCGCAGTCGTCTTATCGGACATAAGGAACTGATAGTTCGTTGCACGGATCCCAATATCAGGAACATCTGTTACATCATAATTCATAAGAGGAATTTCTTTAACATTCTTGTCGAGATAATAGCAGTCAACTCCAAAATAATCAAAGTTGAAAAGCTGTGCAAGCAATTCATAAGTAGCAAACTGTGCAGCCTCGTTACTGTATCCGTAAAGGAAGATGCTCTTTCCTACAGTTTTGATATTGAAGCCCTGATTTCCAAGAACCTCATAATCTGGAGTAAGCTCCGCTGCGTCAAGAATTGTATTTTGTCCAATAACTATATACTTGCTGTCGTTATTGAAGGTCACGTCCTCTGCATAAAGAAGAGGAAGGAAAACTCCGGTTGCTTCAACAAACATATTGGTAAAATCCTTAGCCGCAGTATTTATTCTTTCATTGGCTGTTCTTGAAATTACCAAGGAATACTCTGTAACACCGTTTTGAAGGATAAAAGCACCCGTGTCAGTAATATTGTATTCGTGTACTGTTCCTTCAACGTGAAAATCAGAGATATTATCAATTTCAAGACCGCTTCCAACTTTATCTGGTGTTTTTATATTACCATTACCATTCTCTTCTCCCGTACAGGAAACCAGGAAGATATTTGAAAGCAAAATTATCGTCAATATGAGGGATAATAAACTATTAATTCTGAATTTAGTATTTTTCATTCATTTATCCTCCTTATTTAACAATTATTTCATATGATTCAAGAGTAAGGTTTCCGCTTGAATCGATTACTAAGTAATTAACTGTGTAGGTACCTGCAGTTTTTGCAGTAAAATAGTTAGTATTCTCTCCGCTCTTATCAAGCATCGCAAAGCTTTGTCCCTGAGGAGTTACAACGGAAACATAAACTACAAAATCCTCTGCGTTCTTATCATTATTATCAACAATTTCAATATCAGCAACGTATATTGCTTCCCCTGCCTTACCTTCAGTTGCATGATCTTTAAGAATGACCTCAGGAGGAGTCATATCGGAAGAAGTAATAACATAAGTGAATGGAAGTTTGTTGCCTGATATATCGGTCACTGTGTAATTTACACTATAACTTCCGTACTGATCAAGATTGATAGTGTAGTCTGTATAATACTTCGCGTTCTTTTCGTTGAGAACGGTGCCGTCAAGCGCGGTTACATAGCTTCCGTCAGGTGCGGTAACAGACATCTTAATTGTAACACTGGGATCCAAAACGTCGCTAATATATACGCTTGGAATCACGAACTGACCACCGAATGGACGCGCACCGGATTGTCCAACTGCAGAAATCTTAGGTTTGATGTTATCAACGTAAATTCCCGAAATAGGCTGTCCGGAAAGATTGAAAATATCAATTCCCGCCTGCTTGTAGTTGGTAATTCCATCAAGTTCAACCGTAAGATAAGCCATTGAATCGGTAAATCCGTTGAATTCCTTTCCCGAAAGATCATTGGTAACCTTTATGCTAAGCACCGAAGAACCCGTTGGCATTACCGTACATCCATCGTTACTCAAAGCCAGATTCAAAGGTGACTCAGAATCATCAAAGCTTACATTCTCAAGAACAGTTTCAACACCGTCATTCATACTAAAGAATACCTGTCCGGATTCATATCTGTACGTAAGTTTAAGCTGAACTGCCGGATCTGCATAATCGGTAAGGAAAATATTGATTGTATCCATACCAAATCCTGTAGCAGCAAGTTTCAATGAGAAGTCAAATGTCTGAAGTCTATTTATAAAGCTTGTGTATGCTTTTTCACCAGAATCTGCATTAACAGCAAATCTGATATATTTTCCTTCAGGTGTTGATGTAAGTCCACTGTTAACAAAATATTTATCAATTGCATATGTACCGTTGTATCCAACATCAATGACAGGTATTACCTTGGACACATATTCGGTCTTTTTACCATTTACCTCTAAGCGATAAATGATCTGTACGCTTTCGTTAGCATATGAAATAAAACGGTATCCACTGGGCATTTCGTTCTTGCCATCCTCGATAATATAGATATCAGGAAGTGTTTCAACTGGCTCGCCTGTTGCATAAATCTTAGCAAGAATCTCCGGAAGCTGATATTCGCATCCTTTTATAAAGTATTCAGGAAGAATAGGATCCTCAAAAAACACGGGCACATCATTATCAATTGCAGTCAATGTTGTAGATACAGAAATTGAAGTAATGTAGTCATCAACATAATAGGTAACATTATATTCGCCTGAATATTCCGGGAAAAATGTTGGACTGTCAGAAGCTACTGAATATACCTTACCGTTTGTCTGATGAACAACCTCTGCTCTCCAGTCAGCAGATCCGGTGATATTAGTAATTGTAGGAGCAGGAAGTGTGTAATCGGCTCCTATAGTAGCATTGGACAATGTAGCTGTTGTAACACTCAATGAAGGTGTTTCCTTTGGCAAAGCATCTACTTCTATTTCCAATTTACTCATATTACCGTATTTATCTACAGCATAGTAAACAATGGTATATTTTCCTTCTGCAAAAGGTGTAAACATTCCATCAACAAGATCAACCCTGACCTGATTGCCTGTTCCGTATGCATAGTAAACTTCAGTATAAGTAACAGGAGAAGCGGTATAATCATCGCTTACTTTTACAGGAAATACCTTGTATTTAATTCCCGCTATAGCATTGGGGCAACCATTAATTAACAATTCATCATCCTGTAATGAAACTGTTGGAGCAACTGTATCAACAAAAACATTACTCTTTAGCTTTTCAGTTCCTTCAAGATTCTCACTGTCAATTGCATTGCTTCCAAGCTTAGTAATAGCAAGATTTAATGCTGATGCATTATAGTTTGTGGCAGAAATGCTTAAGAAACACTCACCCGTAGTGAATCCACTCCATGTGCCGTCCTTATATATATCCTCACTTGAGAGAATAGTAACAAGCTGTCCGTTGGCATATATTGCTTGATTAGTCGTATCCATAGATAAAGCAAGCGTCTGTGTGCCAACTCCTTCAGGAGTATTATTTGGGTTTTCGAGAGAAACATAATTAGGATTTCCGGGAAGTGCAAAAGAAACATTTGCTCCCCATACGTTAGCGTTATGAAGAAGATAATTCACACCGTCTATTACAAGAGTTCCCTTATTCTTCTCAAGACCCGTAGGATTCTGAAATGCTGCATTGCCCGTTATATAGGAATTCTTCTCAGCCCAAGCAGCACCTGCCTGACCTGCTGTTCCTTTCTTAATTGCAATAGTTACAAAGTTTGACGGATCATGCACGTCGGTTAATACAATCTCAATCTTATTTGCATCAGGAGTTCCTATAACTTCAGGAGTTACGAAAAACTCAAGGAAGGATTCTCCGTTCAATTCGTTAAGATTGATTATCTCTGAATATGTAAATTTATCTGTACTTGCAATGGAAGCAAGTATTGCCTCGCGATCAATAACATAATCGCCATAGGCAGGGTTGCCGTATGAAAGCTGTGAAAGTGTGGTCTGCATGCCATAAAGCTTCGAACATGCCAAAAACTCAACACTCTCCTGATAAACTGTTCCCTTGGAGTTTAACGCTTTGTATATAAGCTTATGAAGTCCTTCCTGTTTAATTGTGAAGGATTCTTCAACTCTAAGTAAAGTGCCCGAGGGTTGTTCAATCAAGGTGATAGCTTTTACGTTCTCACCATCAACATTTACGGTCTTACTTGGAATATTAACAGTATCTCCAACCATATACATTTCTTTAATTGTAGATTCTGCTTCCGCATATGCAGGAATTGCTGCTACAAAAAGCATAATCGCTACCGCAAAAGAAATGGCAACAGTTATTAATCTGTTTATATTTTTCTTTTTCTTCATAATATCCTCCTGTTTTATTCTTTTATACCGCCCATCGTCAAGTTGCCCATAAGTTTATCCTTAAAAGCAATAAACAACGATAGAACAGGAATTAACAATATGATACATGCCGCCATCCTTCTTGGTACCCAGCTCATCTCACCAACCGTAGAATTTCCAAGATTGAAAAGACCAACTGCGAGTGTCGGATAACCGGGTAAATAAAGCAACGGCGATTGATAGTCATTCCACAATTCAATGAATTTGATAACAAGCACAGTAAAGAACGTGTTTCTTATCAAAGGAAATACTACCTTAAAGAATACGTGCACCTCGCTCGCACCATCAATATAAGCAGCTTCCATATAAGTGGACGGAAAACTCTTAAATGCAGCGTAATACACGAGGAAATACATTCCGAGGAAGTGGAATTTTTGTATCCAGTTTCCCCAAATAGTGTTATAGATACCAAGCTCCTTGAGAATTTGCATCTCCGACGGTGCTGAGCCAACTATAGGAAGCACCATCGCTACAATAACTATTCCGTATAGAACCGTGTTAAATTTGTAGTCAAATTTGGCAGTAACGTAAGCCACAATGCAAGGAACAAAGGCTGAAATGATTGAGCCCACGCCCGCATAGAGCATCGTGTTTGTAAGCATTCCCCAAAAGTCAACATACTTCTGCTGACCATTTGAGATTACTATTGATTGGAATTTGGAAAAAACTATAGAAAAGTTTTCAAACGCCCAGCCAAATTTTTCGTTTGGCAATCCCAAAACGTTAGTTCTGAAATCTATTTGATATTTGAGTGAGGTAATTACCGCCCATATGATCAGCAGGAACATTGCGATCGTGTAAGCCAATAATATTGCGAATAAAACAACGTAGAGGGGGTTGGTCTTTTTGCTTTTTTTGTTTAAGGTCAATTTTGCCATATTTCCTCCTTACGCCGTCGGGTCGAGCTTATTGAGTAAGCGTCTTACCAAAAATGTTATCGGAACTACTATAAGAGTAAATAAAAGTCCGAGTGCCGCAAGATAAGGATATTCGCTTATCGCCGCGCCCTTTATTCCTCTGTAAAGATAGTAGCCGAGTGTCCAGATGGCAGGATCGGCATCTCTGCCAAAAAATCCGAAAAGAGACATCTGGTTTGTAAATACTCCCGCCACACCAACTATTATAAAGGTTGAGATAGTTGGAAAGATGATGGGAAGATCGATCGAAAAGAATTCTCTTATTGGACTAACACCGTCAAGCATAGCTGCCTCGCTGATGCTGTCATCAATACTGCTCATAGCGTTGGAAAACATCATCATCTGTGTTCCAAATCCACAAAATACGCAGAAGAAAATTATTGCTCCTTTGGCGGTTTCAGGATTTACCAGCAATCCCCATACCTTTTCTCCCGTAAGTGCTTCAACTATAGCGGGATATGCGTTTTCTGTGAAATATTTGAAAATTAATACCAGAGTAATATTTGAAATGATATGAGGCAAATATGCAACTACTCTAAATCCGCTTGCAAATCTTCTTTTCTTGTATACATAATAGGAAAAGAATAGCGCCATAACCATTGTTGCAATCGTTATAAGATAATACTGTAATGAATTTATCAGAGCTACATACAATACCCCGTCTTTTTCAAATTCGGAGAATATTCGCTTAAAATTTACAAGACCGTCAAAATAGAATTCACCTTTAACCGCGTCATAGCTTTGAAAAGCCATCAATACGGAATTGAAGTTTACTCCAATATAGAATATCATATACTGCAGCAGTGGTAATCCCACCACTGCAATATAGAATAATAACCGATCTTTTTTTATTTTTTGTTTAAACTTTTTACCTTTGACAATTTTAGTCATTTTTATTTACCTTGATAAAATCTGCCGTATGCAGCTTCCCAGTCCGCCTCGGTCATTGCCATACCTTCAAAATAAGTAGCGGCACTCTTTTGGCCACCTCTGAATGCTGCAATCGGGAAGATATATTTGCTACTATTCCAATAGCTATCATAGAGTGTGAATTTTGTTTCGTTATTCATAAAGAGCACGCTTGAAGAAAGGGGTGTAATTACGTCGGACTCCTTACGAAGTGCAATAAGCTGTTTATAGAAACCACTGAGACCGTTAGTTGTTTCTGCTGTAATATCATAATTCATGCCCTTAAGCATTCCTGTGTGCTTTGTAAAATCATTAAGCATTTCGTCTGTATAAATAAACTTAACGAAAAGCTTTGCAAGTTCAAGTCTTGCACCGCTTGCATTGGCGTTTATACCACAATAGGAGTTTATGTAGTCATTAAGAACCTGTGTAACACCATTGCTCTCATTAACTGTTCCGTTATATACACCGGGAAGAGGCATCCAACCGAAATTACGGTTCTTAGCCGCATCACCGTAAGCAGAAACAGAAAGGTCAAAACTATCCTTAGCTTCCTTCTCCCAGAAAGTACCTTCTATAAGCATTGCGATGGGTTTGTTCTCAAGTTTACTGAAAATATATGTTTCCTGTGCTTCTCTATTAGACATTGTAAGCTTAGCCATACTGTCTGTATAGTAGTAGTCGGAAGTATTAAAGATCTTGAAGAGGAATTCAAGAGCTCTGTACTTGGCTTCTGTCTGACGAAGCAAATAACCGTTTGCCTCGCTAATTTCTACTTCGCTTGTAACGGGCTGACCGTTGCTGAATCCTGTAACAACTGTTGTTGTATTGTCGCTTGATCCAACACCGAAGTTATAGTTAAGTTTGGTTTCCTCAGCACCTGCCCAAGTATCTGCAAGAGCATAAAGCAAAAATTCGCTGTATGCATTCTGTTCACCGGACCATACAAAAGGAGTAATTCCCTTTGATACCATCTCATCGCAGAGCTTGAAAAATTCTTCATAGGTTGCAGGAAGACCGTCATCCAAAGTATTCATCTTGCCGTCAGGACCTGCAGATTTTGTTGCATTAGCATTAAGAACGAAATCACTGTATGTTCTATCATAAGCGAAATAGAGATTGTTTTCATTGAAAAGATCTATATCGTAAACAAGTCCTCTGAATGCCTCGTAGTGAGGAAGCGCGTAAATTCTACCGTCACGGGCAGTCAAAGCATTAAGCTTATCCGCAGAAATCTTAGAATAAATGGTTTTTCCGTCTTCACCCATCTCATTAACAAGGTCCGTGATGTCAAGGAAGTTGCCGTTTGCAGACCACTGATTATAACGGAGGTTTTCATTAAAGATTACGTCATATGTAGAATTCTTGAAGGAATCTATCATAGTAACAGCTGTAACCTTTTGTTTGTCGGGAATTACCTGAACGCCCTTTTTGCCATCTTCAAAAGATGTATTAGCATATTTTGCTTCGAATGCTGCTATTGCAGAATCAAGCCAATCGTTACCAACACCACCAGCGTAACTAAATACATATAACTGAGTTTTTTCGGGGTCTATTTCAATTACGCCTCCGCCACCGGAGTCACCGGTACAAGCACAAAGTGTCAGCACAGTTGCAAAAACAAGCAACATTACAATAATTTTTTTGAAGGTTTTCATAAAAATTTCTCCTTTTATTTTATTTAATTTCTATTGTTTGTCTATTTGATTTATATGCTTCCAAAACAAGCTTAATCGCCTTGGATGCTTCTCTAAAATCTATTGGAAAA
>JAZNWX010000196.1:0-4145 GCA_045593575.1 Eubacteriales bacterium
TAGGTGGGAATAAACGGGTTGCTTCTATAGAAGATGCAATTCTCTTTCCACGCTTAACTTCCTCAATGGTATAATCAAACTTTCTTGTGAAAACTTCATTACCAAGCATCTTTCTTAAGTTTTCAAGAATATCGATCATATTCATACCACTTCCAAGAAGAATTACAAATGCTCTTGAAAATCTAGCGGTAATAAGATTCTTCTCAATTTTTGAAATAATAGGAAGCTTAAACATCAAAACATCCTTAACATATCTTCCCTTTTTTGTTTTGAAGAACATAATAATTCCAAAAACAAGGATAGCAAGACCGGGAAGAAGAATGAATATGTAATCTTGCACAAACTCAGCAACGCCCATAACTATCTGAGTAATTTTAGGCACTTCTCCGCCAAGCTGACTTATGGTTGATTCAAACTGAGGAAGTACAAACAAACACAAGAATATGATTACAACAAAAATCATACAGATCAACAATGTGGGATACACCATTGCAGAAGATGCCTTTTTCTTGATCTTTCGGTCATTTTCGTAATAATCTGCCATGTTGGTCATAACCTTGTCAAGTGTTCCGCTGACTTCACCGATACCAACCATACTAACGAAAAATCGTGGAAATACTTTTGGATGTTTAGCAAAAGCTGCAGAAAGAAGAACACCTGATTCAACGTCAAGATATACCGTCTGTAAGCAGTTTCTGAAAGGAACACTGAATTTTTGCTTATGAAGATTATTCAAGCAATCGCTTATAGGTATGCCTGCTTTGAGCATAACAGCAAACTGACGCAAAAAGGTAATTACTTCATTGAATTTAACTTTACTACTGATCGCGAAGAATTCGTTTTCTTTTTCTTCCTTCACAACTTTATACTTTATCATATGAATCTGGTCTTTACGGATCTGTGCTTTCAATGAAAGCTCGTCAGTAGCTTCCCTGAGAACTGTCTGTCTTTGACCGGATGTATTAATAACTTTACATTTATACAAAGGCATTAAGCATTACCTCCCAATAAAAATTCATAAATCTATCCCCGCAAATTGCCATAAAGCCCATTCCAAGCAATAAATATGGACCAAAAGCAATTTCGGCTTCCCTTTCGGATTTTGACAGCCTAATCTTTATTATTTCAATTATAGAACCGATAAGAGTTGCAATTATAATGGAAATCAAAAGTGGAAAAGCACCAATCATAAGTCCGCCTATTCCAACAAGATAAATGTCTCCGGTTCCAAGTGCATCTTTTTTGAGAATGAATTTAGCAATTAATTTTATAGCACCAAAGAAACCAAATCCAAGGGCTGCACCGCCTATATGTAGCCAAATACTTGAGTCAAAAACTACAATACGATAAATAGCAATAAACAATGCTATAACTGCAAATATTATGAGTGTAATATCATAAATATCATGTGTTTCATAGTCAATTGCTGCCATTACAAGAAACAAGAAAACTAACAGCATTGATGCGATAAACAACGGTAATGTTGTATAGCTGCTACCATATTCAAGATAAGCAAGCATAAATCCAATGCCGCCGAATATCTCAATCAAGAGCGAAAACACTCCAATTTTAGATTTACAATATCTGCATTTGCCACCTAGAAAAATCCACGACAAAATTGGAATATTGTCATATGATTTGATGGGCTTTTTGCAGCTTGGACAATATGAATCGGGCTTTACGATGGATTGTCCCTTGGGAGATCTGTATGCCACAACCCCTGCAAAGCTGGCAAAAACGGCACCGAAAATAAATGCAAAAGCAGAAAAAATAATCTTAAACATAAGCATAAGCATTTACCTCCGCAACAACATCAATATATGCTGCATCAGATTTTACGTTTTGCAGATTATCCTTAGCAAAAAACATATATCGCATAATAATTGTAAATGCTGACGTTACAGTAATGGTCATCACCAAAGCCAAAACAATAACCACCGCAAGAACATAACCTTTTTTCTTATTATTCATTTTCATCAGCCGTCCTCCTTATGGGTAAAGAAACGTTTTCAATAAAAACTGTTTCACTATCAGCAGCAGATATTGAAATGATCTCATCAGCTGTAAATTCAATTATATATACTGCATTTTCAAGAGTTGTTGGTTTGAAGTCCGAAGATAAGTAGCCGGTGCTGGCACTTGTATCAATGTCTGTAAAATACTCTGTATGCCATTCACTGCCGTATTTTTCACGGTAAAAACTGATGTCATAACATACCATCTCTAACTTTACGTACTCTTCTTGACGGGAAATAATATTCCCCATAGCAAAAACAGACGAGAACAACGCAAGCGAAATTATCGAAAAAACAGCTATGGCAACAAGAATCTCAACTAAGGTTACACCTTTTTTTGAATTGTTCATTACAATCACCGTACCTTTCGCTTAACGAAGGCTCCTTCCTGTTTATTTTAGTTATTGATCCTTAGGTTTGGGAATAAGACCGTTTTCTTCAACAAGATCCGATATAAGAACAAAAGCTCCTTCTTGACGGAATCCGCTGGCAATTCTGTACAGACACTGCGTATCTTCAAATCCGCGACGCTTTGTCAATGCACAGGGATAACGTGAATTTATATACTTCTTAGGATCCAGTGGCATATAAAGCAACACTCTGTTATTGTGAATATCAAGTCTTGCATAAACCTTATTTCCAATATAGAATATAGCTGCTTGATCCGTTATTTTACACTTCATATCAGTGTAACTAAGCATTTTTTGAGCAAGAGCATCATATCTTGATCTGAGAATTACGTTACAAGTTGCATAACGTTTTGTAAATACGGTAGGATCGTCATCATAGTTCTCCCAATCAATGTCAACCTCCGCATCAGAATTGGGGGTAATGACAACCTCGGGTGCAGATTTCTCTTGAACGGGTTTCTTTTCGGGTTCGTCGACCTCAAGATTGGAAAGCTTTTTCAATCCAAGATTTAATTGAACAGGATTATCAGCATCCATACCATAATGAGTGATGGGTTTACGCTGGAATTCAAATTCATATTTTGAAGCAATCAATAAGAATTTGTTCAAAATAGTTTTGCTGTCTTCAAATTCAAAATCGTAACTTGTTATCAAATCCTTATCAGAAACCAATATCATTGTACAACTATTCTGTCTGATATAGAAATACACATAACTGCTCTTATAATCCATTGATTCGCATAAAGCCATACCAAATGGCTTAATCTCGTCAATATCTGTTTCAAGTCGTTTAGCCATTTTTGTAAAGCTTTCGGCAACTGTTTTAGGCATAAAATAGGTATTAAATATATATCCCACACCGTATTTATAAGAATTGTTAGCCGTAATAAAAAGCTCTTTATTTACTTTCGTCTTCATTTCTTTGTTATAGAAGTAAAGAGCCTGTACATAATTCTTTACAGGAAGAGTCAATATTGTTCTATAGGTCTCTGCACACCTTAACAAAAGTACAATTTTGGGCATAGCTGTAATGCCAAGATTCTTCATCTCGAATTTGATTCTATCCACCACAGGTTCTATCTGAGTGATAACACCATCCTCAAGTGGATAGTCCTGAAGATCTATATAGATTTCTTTAGCTTTCAGATTATTTTTATTCTGAGGAATATAAATCTTCAAATAACCATTACCGAAATTGCAATATTCAAACACACACTGATTCTGAGCCATTATTAATTCCCTCCCGTTTGAACACTTCCGAGAATAAACTCAAATTCCCGTCCGCTTTCATATTTCATTTGGCATTTAATAAAATCGCCTGTAGATAATATACTAAATGATGTCAACCCCGTGTTCGAAAAAACTGCGTTACCGTCATTGAGTAAATCCCCGTTTTCTTGATTGAAACGAATCAAAGCATTTTCGTTATCGGTAAGCAACAAATTAATATCATCGATTTCCGTTGCACAATTTCTTAAGTAATTCTCGATATTCTTTGCCATATCAATTTCTTCAGATTGATGTATGTAATTTTCGGTAGTTGTAGTTATAAAAACCATAGCTCCACCGACCATTGAAAACACTATGGTTGCAATAAGCATAACCACAAGAACTTCAATCAGGGTAAATCCTTTTTTCTTATTACTCATGGGGTCTCCTTTCTATAAAAAGTAAACGTGGCGGGGAGATGACGTTGTCATCACCTCGCCGTGGTTTAATA
>JAZNWX010000197.1:0-6790 GCA_045593575.1 Eubacteriales bacterium
CTCCACAAAATCTCACGGGAGCGAATTGGAATTGAATTTAAAAGATTACTTGCTTCAAGCGGTGTTGAGTATGCTCTGCAAAATATGGTTGAGCTTGATGTGTGGCAAAATATTTTTGATGTGACTTGCCCGTCAGCTCGAATGATTTCAAAACTTCCTTCTCTTAACGATAATCGCTTTGCTGTTCGCCTTGCTGCGATTGCTTCTGAGTACACCGATGCGGAAAAAGAGATGTTTTTAGCTTCACTCAGATTATCCAACGCCGAGAAAAGACTAATTTACCGTTTGTGCGGTGTGAAGAATTTTCAAATCCCTGAAAACAGGGAAAAATATCCCTTCGCGGCAAGACATTTTCTTCATTTATATAATAATATTTGCGATAATGCAATTGAAATGCTTGCTTTTTTTAATGAAGGTGATCTTGTGGATTTTACACTTGCTATCGAGCTTGAAAAGAGCAGGGATAATCCTCTTACAGTATCAGATCTTGCTGTTAAGGGCGATGATATTTTGCCTCTGTGTAACGGAGATTTCTCAAAGGTTGGCAAAACTCTTGCCATACTTCTAAGACGGGTTTGGGAAAATCCCTCACTCAATAATAGGGAACAGTTAATTGAAATAGCAAGAAAGGAGCTTGAATAAAGCTCCTTTCTTTTTTGTATGAATTCAATTTGAGGTATATCTATGAGCTTGAACGTACAAATCAATATTACAAGTCAGTACATTTCTGAATTTATGCACATAAACGGAAAAGAAAAATATTATGAAAATATTAACAATAGTAATTTTTTGAATTTTTTTCAAAAAACCTATTGACAAGTGCAAAAAATGGTGCTATAATACTGTCAAATCAAAAAGACGTTTGAGCAAAAAGAGCGCAAAGTGAAGTGCTTTCAGAGAGTCGGCGGGTGGTGTGAGCCGATAGCGAGTAGTTTTGTTGCGTACATTTTGCAAGTTGTGTGTTGAACTTCATTTGAAAAGTAGGCACAACGGTAGTCCCCGTTACGGACGTAGACTTTGATAGAAGTCGGTAAGGGTCAAATCGTGAGGTTTGACCGAAGCAGAGTGGTAACACGGTCTTTTCGTCCCTGCGTCCTTATGGATGGAGGGGTTTTTTGTTGCTCTCAAACAAAAAATATTTTTATGGTCGCAAAGGCGACAAGAAAGGAACACATTATGAAAAAAACATTAGCACTCATTCTCACACTTGTTCTTTTAGCAACAGCTTGTTTGTCATTTACAGCTTGTAATGGCAACAATGGTGGTAATACTGTATTTAAGGTTGGTGTATGCCAGCTCGTTCAGCATCCCGCACTTGACCAGGCAACACAGGGCTTCGTTGATGCTCTTAAGGCAGAGCTTGGTGAAGACAACGTTGAAATTGAAGTTTTGAACGCATCGGGCGAAACAAACAACTGCAATACAATCATTGGCAACTTTATCAATAAAGACGTAGATCTCATTATGGCAAACGCAACACCTGCTCTTCAGGCGGCTTATAATGCAACTGAAACTATTCCGATTCTTGGTACATCCATCACAGAATACGGTGTTGCACTTGAAACAACACTTACCAATGGTGTTGTTGGCGGCAATGTATCCGGAACAAGTGACCTTGCTCCTCTTGACAAGCAGGCAGATATGATCCTTGAGCTTATGCCCAACGTACAAAAAGTGGGTATAGTTTACTGCTCAGCAGAAGCAAACTCTGAATATCAGGTTACTGAAATGACAAAGTTCCTTGAGGCAAAGGGCGTAACAGTTACACCATACGCATTTGCAGACTCCAATGATATTTCATCAGTAGTAACTGCAGCTTGTGCTGCATGTGATGCACTTTACATTCCCACAGATAACACAGCAGCTTCTTGTGCTGAAACAATCGGCAATATCGTTCGCGAAAAGAGAATCCCCGTATTCACAGGTGAAGAAAATCCCGCAAAGGTTTGCGGCGTAGCATCTCTCACAATCAGCTACTATGACCTTGGTGTTACAACGGGTAAGATGGCAGCTAAGATCCTTAAGGGCGAGGCAAACATCTCTACAATGAAGATCGAATACGCACCTGCAACAAAGAAGTACAACAAGGAAATGTGTGAACTTCTTGGAATTTCCGTTCCCGCAGGATACGAAGAAATGAAATAAGAAATAATATTATTGAATAATAATAAAGAAGATTAAAGGAATTTACTATGTATCAATTGTTAAGCGCACTTCCCGGGGCCTATTCCCTTGGACTAATCTGGGGAATAATGGCGATTGGATTATATATATCTTATAAAATACTTGCCATTTCCGACCTGACGGTTGACGGCTCCATTGTTACCGGTGCGGCAGTTTGCACCGTGCTTATGGCTGACGGAGTCAGCCCGTGGGTGGCTATGCTCTGTGCAATGCTTGCGGGCGGAGTTTGTGGTCTTATTACAGGCTTTTTGCATACAGTGCTTGATATACCTGCAATTCTTTCGGGTATTTTGACACAGCTTATGCTCTGGTCTGTAAACCTTAAAATTATGGGTGGAGCAAACAGACCTCTCCCCGCAAGAAAGTATCCCGTTATCATTTCACAAATGAGACCTGAAGAAGCAATTTTGATCCTTGCGATCATTTCATTAGCAATAATTGCTTTGCTTTATTGGTTCTTCGGAACATCTCTCGGATGCTCGATCCGTGCAACCGGCTGTAACCTTAATATGAGCCGTGCTCAAGGTATAAATACCAACGTAAACAAGGTTTTGGGACTTGTAATCTCAAATGCGCTTGTTGCTCTTTCGGGTGCACTTTTGACGCAGTATCAGGGCTTTGCAGATATTAATATGGGACGTGGAGCAATAGTTATCGGTCTTGCGGCAATAGTTATCGGCGAGGTAATTTTCTCGGGAATTGAAAGAAACTTTGCACTTCGTCTTTGCGACGTGCTGATCGGTGGAGTAATCTACTATACGGTATATCAGGTTATCGTATTTATAGGACTTGACACAGACCTTCTTAAGATGCTCTCGGCAGTAGTTGTTGCATTGTTCCTTGGTGCTCCTAATCTTAAAAACAAATTGATGTCAAAGCTTCATAGAAGAAAAGCAAGGGGGTAAAGGAAAATGCTTGAAATTAAAAATATTTCCAAAACCTTCAATGCAGGCACCATAAATGAAAAGCAGGCGCTTCGTGATCTCTCACTTACGCTTAATGACGGCGATTTTGTTACCGTTATTGGCGGTAACGGTGCAGGTAAAAGTACGCTTCTTAACGCGATTTGCGGAACCTGGAAGGTTGACTGCGGTGAAATTATTATTAACGGAAAAAACGTAACCAATACACCCGAGCACAAAAGAGCAAAGTATCTTGGCAGAGTGTTCCAGGATCCTATGATGGGAACTGCTGCGGATATGGAGATTCAAGAAAATCTTGCTCTTGCCAAAAGACGCGGAAAAATCCGAGGTCTTGGCTGGGGAATTTCAAAAAAAGAAAAAGAAGAATATTATGCTCTTCTTTCCACCTTGGGACTTGGCCTTGAGGAAAGGATGACAAGCAAGGTCGGTCTTCTCTCGGGCGGACAACGCCAGGCAGTAACACTTCTTATGGCTGCTATGGCTGAGCCAAAGCTCTTACTTCTTGATGAACACACTGCGGCTCTTGACCCTAAAACCGCAGACAAAGTGCTTGAAATTACAGAAGCCATCGTTAACAGAAATCATCTCACAACTCTTATGATTACTCATAATATGCGTGATGCAATTAAGCACGGAAACCGTCTTATTATGATGCACGAGGGTAGAATAATCGTTGATGTTTGCGGTGAGGAAAAGAAAAATCTTACGGTTGAAGATCTTCTTGGACTCTTTAACAAGGCAAGCGGAAAAGAATTTGCTAACGACAGAACGATGTTAGCTTAATAAAAAAAGAGAAAACGGCAAGCCGTTTTCTCTTTTTTGTTATTTGAGGCATTTTTCAAATGCCTCTTTTGTATTTGCGATTATTTTATTTATTTCGTTTGTTGAAGTCGCTTTTTCAACTGAATTGAGTGCCTCATCCTTAACAGCAACCAGCTTGATCAAAATGGAACGGTCATTCTTCGCTTTAAGGCAATATGCATCATAGCTTGCTCTTATTTGAGCGAAAGCATCATTCTTGAACGGGAGAAGGCGAGCTTCCTTAAGTAGTGTGACGTAGTTCCTGCTATCCGTGTTAAGAACTTCAATGGTAACGTCAAGAGAAAGGAGCTTATCGACCTGTGTATCAAGGGCTTTTATTTCATCGTGGGTTACGTTGGGATCGGCTGTGTGTATTCTGTCTATTTCCTTGCGGATGGCGTTCACCAAATCTATAAGCTGATTTTTGCGTACGGTGTAGGTTTCAAGAAGAACACGTGCTTTCTGTGTGCTTTCTGTGAGCTTATCGTCGGGCTCAAGTGCCGATGCGAGAGCATTCCAAGCATCGTTTGCTTTTGTGAGGGATGTTGTGGGCAGAATTGGAGTTTTGATTGCGGCAACCTCTTTTTCAAATACGGAGGCAAGGTCCTTTTCTTCGTCCGAGTCGAGTTGTGCCACAAGATTTGCAATTTCCTTGTCGATTTCCTGTGATTTGAAGGCATCCATAACCGCCTTGTCGTCAAGGAAGCTGTTATAATATTCTACAAGCTCTGTTGTTGCCGTTTTGTCCTCGGGGAAGGTGACACCGTTTTGCTTTATCTTTTCAATTTTGTCATTGATAATGTTATCGTATCTGATCTCATTCAGCTTGCCTGTTTTGTTTTCAAACTCCTTGGCTATGGACAACGAATCTGTGGATCTGATTGCACTGTAAACCGCATCCATCATCGCATCCTCAAGCCCCTCAAGCTTTTCAGCAGGGAAAAGGTGGGAGTTTTTCGCAATATCTTCATAAGCGACAACTATTCTGTTAACTGCCTCGTTTACATTTGGAGTTGCCGTTGTCCAGGCTGAAAGTATATCCTGATACTTTTTGATACGGTCCTCGTGATCAGCAAGCTCGGTGTCTGTGTCCTTCAACGCCGATTGAAGAGTTTTTAACGAATTGTTTAGTTCTTCTATCTGTAATTTTGCAGCTTCATTTTCCGCTTTTGCATCCTCAATCGATTTCATTGCAAGAAAAGACGTTACTCCAAGGGCAATAACGGCAATCACCACAATAAAAACGAGAAATTTGAATTTGTTTGTTAGCATTTCTATACCTCCGATAAATAATTACATTGTAATTATATCGGTGAAACAAGAGAAAATATTCGTCTTTGGGACAAGATTGTGAAATAAAAATTACAAAAATTGCGTGGGCTTATTTACCCACGCAAAAATGTGAAAATATCTGTGAAACTATATCCTCGTCAACCTCGCGACCGTCAACCTCTGACAAGCAGGACATCGCAAGCTCAATGTCAACTCCCGCTATATCGGGAGAAAGTCCCGCTTCAAGTGCCTCAAGTGCCAGATTGAGATGCTTTTCCGTATTGGTCAGTGCTGCATTTTGACGTGCATTGATAAGAACGGCATCATTCTGAATATCAATTTCTTCGTTGATATATAGATTTTCTATAAGCTCCTTCAGCTTTTCAAGGTTTGTTTCTTCCTTGGCGGATACAAAAAGAATGTGATCAAAGCTGCTTTTTATTTTCTCAATAGATAAAAGGGATGAAAGATCGCTCTTGTTGATTATTGCAATTTTGGTTGCATTTATTGTCTGAAGAGATGAAATCAACTCATTATCCTCGTCGTCGAGTGAACGGGAGTTGTCAAAAACAGCTAAAACAAGCTCCGCTTCTTCAAGGGAACGTTTTGCCCTTTCAACACCGATCCGTTCAACCTTATCATCGGTTTCTCTGATGCCCGCTGTGTCGCAAAGGCGGAGTGTCACTCTACCAATACTCACATTTTCGCTTAAAACATCACGTGTTGTGCCTTCAATTTCGGTTACGATTGCGGCATCTCTGCCGATGAGTGCGTTGTAAATGCTGCTTTTTCCAACGTTGGGTTTTCCGCAGATAACGGTACTTATGCCCTCCATAACTGCGTGTCCTGTCTTGTAGGTCGCTTTTAATTTCTGAACCTCCCAAAGCAGCTCGCGAGTGGCATTTGTCATTTCATCGTTGTCCATATCTGCAAGGTCCTCTTCGGGATAATCCACCTTGGCATATACCTGAGCGACAAGAGAGAGCAGCTTTCTGTAAAGAGAGTCACAGGATTCCTTGATTTTTCCGCCCATAACTGATCTTGCCAGATCGATTTGACCGTCATTTTTTGCCTCAAGAAGGGTTCCGAGTGCTTCAGCTTGAGAAAGTGCCATTTTCCCGTTAACAAATGCACGACGGGTAAATTCACCTGCCTCTGCAGGTCTTGCACCGGCGGCAAATACTGCGGCAAGTACCTTTTGAGTAATATAAATTCCGCCGTGGCAATTAATCTCGACCGTATTCTCACCGGTAAAGGATTTTGGTGCACAGAATTTCACGCAAAGTCCGTCATCTATCACCTTGTTTTCAAAAATGATGCTGCCATAGACCATCATATTCGGTTTTAATTCAGATACAGATTTACCTGAGGCACATTTGAAAACCTTATCGGCAACGTCAATCGCCTCATTACCTGAAATTCTGATTACTGCAACACCGCCCTTGCCAATCGGGGAAGAGAGAGCTGCTATCGTATCGTAAAAATTCATCATTAAACCTCTTTCGGGTGTGTGTATTTTTCAAATTTTGATTTGTAGGGCAGTTTGTTCGCACTCGCCAAGCGATTGTTTTGCCCCGCTTTTTCAAAAGCGGGGGCCCCCGGGCGTGAGC
>JAZNWX010000198.1:0-6059 GCA_045593575.1 Eubacteriales bacterium
CATCAAAAAATTCTTTTCTACAGTCGATCCGTCAGAATTTGTAAAGCTATATTCGTCTTTTGTAAAATGAAGATCCTCACCAAAATCGTTCCACGCATCCTTAAGATAGAACGTATTCAAAAGAACGAATGCGGTTTCAGGGGAAAGAGGAAGATTTCCGTCAATAAGTCCCCTCGTTTTGTCATCAATATAGGATTTTATCGCTTCTTTAGCAAGATCCGTTCCAAAATCGGTTTGGAAAACGTCACAGTTGTATTCCTTTGAGAGCTTCTCGATTCCTGCATTTTTAAAAGGAACGGTATCATCAAGCCAGATGGAGTTCGTAAGAAGCTCATATCCCGAAAGCTCTCTCTCGTTTTCTTCGTTCCAGACATAATGCTCCTGATTGCAAAATGCGTAAAGATATTTCGTGTATGTGTTCACCTCTTCATAGGTAACACCAACTGCATTAAGCACCTCCTGTCTTGTTTCATTATCCGCACTTTCGCAAACAAGTGCCAATGCCATATAGACGGATATTGGAGAAAAAGAAACGTTCTTTCCCTTACCGAATCTTTCGTATGCTTTGGCAGAAAGCTTTGCTGCAAATACGTCTAATTTCTGAAGAAATGCAAGGTAACCCTCATCAATACCGTCATTGTATGTCACCTTCATTTTTTCTCCCGCAAGAGAAATTGCACTTTCGTTGTATATTGATGCGCCCTTAAGCTCTGCACCGCAAATATCACAGACAAAATCCTCGTCAATGTCTGCGTGTTCCTCAACTATCTCGGGCCAAGGACAGCCACAGGTGTATTCTCTCCAATGCACATAGTCATTATATTTGTAATCGCTCCACTGATGCACAACACAGCTTTGCTCAGTTGATATATCGGGCAAAAATATATCGCACGACGACAATAACATAACAAGAGTTAACAAAACTGATAAAACCGAGATTAATTTTTTCATAAGCTTCTCCTTTCATTCTGCTGTAAAATACAGTCCTTCAAATAATTCAACTATTATTTTATCCCCACTCAAATTATTAAAAATTCGGCAAGATTTTTCTTCATCATTACTAACGTCATACACGTTCACAGTTGTAATATAGCTTCCCACATCACCCTCAGAAAGAACTTTATCACCCATTTCTTCTCTCGAATCAAATCTCAAGGTATAAAACCTTTCATTATAGTGGAAGGTATATTCTTGTTTTCCTTCAGAGGGAGCACCGGGGGTCGGGAATTCATCATCGGGCTTTCCATATGAGGGCCCCGCACCCTCCGTTTCAGCATCTCCCGTACTCTCATCATCCTCGGGCGGTTCATTAACGATTTCATCCACCGACGGTAATATCTCATTTTTCAAATCAGGCGACCCGTCAAAAAGCACGGGCAAAACAGTTACGGCAAACGTAGCAACAAGTACAAAGCAGGCTGCAATCGGCATAAGCTTTATAAATCTGCGTTTTTGCTTTGCTCTTTTCTGCATACGCTCCTTTTCAACAACAAATTCCTCAACAAGATCATAGTCAATATGATTTAGAGCATTATTAAAATCTTCTTTTCTCATATAGCATATCCCTCCCTTTCAAGAGATTCCTTAAGTCCTGTCTTAATGGACGCAATCTCCTTATTTACCGTGGATTTGCTGATGCCAAGATCGTTTGCGATTTTATCAATCGGATCGGCAACGTAATATCTGCTCATAAAGATGTATCTTTGCCTTTTTGATAAAGTCCTGAGAAATTTACTTATGGCTCTGCCAAGCTCTTCTGCCTCAATTTCGTTAATCAACGTGTTCTCTCCCATCATATCCCCTATATCATCAAGAGATGCGGTCAAATTTGAAGGAACTCGCTTTTCTCTATTCTTTTCATTGTATCTGTTGATCGATACACGGCGAATTATCGTAGTTAAAAATGCCTTAAGATTCTTTGGACACTCAGGTGGCATAGCACGCCACGCACCTATATATGTATCGTCAAGGCACTCGTCACAGTCCTCATTACTGTAAAGTATGTTATATGCTATTGTAAACAAATATTTTCGGTATTTGAAATCGGTTTCGTCTATTGCTCTCTCGTCCCTCTCCCAATACAGCACGATTATATCGGTATCTTCAAGTGGCACTCTTGCGTTTTTGAATAATCCCATAATCTTTCTCCAATCAAAAAGTTCCTTCACAATAATAAGTCAACGTTTTTTCAAAAAAGTGTAAAAAATCGAATAAAATTTTATATTTATACACAAAAAGCTCCCGTGCGGGAGCTTTTTTTACTATTTTACTTTTTTATCTCCTGCTTTTTGTTCTTTCTGTTGAAATAGATGGTCATAACAGTAACCATAATAAAATCGACAATGATGGCTGCCCAAAATGCGGGCTCTTTAAGAGATTCGATAATATTCAGATCCCTGCCGATGATCATATAGCTTATTGCACTTGGTGCAATCGCTATCAGATTTGCTATCATATACGGAATATACTTGAGTCCGGCAGAACCGAAAAGCAATCCCAAGCATTCGTTTGAGAGATTCATTGCACGAAGTGTAAAACTGAGAAGAAAAAGATTGTCCGTCATCTCATAATACTTACGTGCCTTGGGAACTCTGTCAAGTATTTTCTGTATCCAGTCATCCTTGGTGAGTCGTCCCATCCAATAAGGAACCGAAAGATTGACAATTGTACCCACAATGACAACCGCAACGTCAACGGTAGGGCCAAGCAAAGCCATAGCGGAAATAGCTATTACCGCATAAGGAACAAACACCACAAATCCCTTGATAAAAAATGCAAGAATAATAAGTGCCGAGGTTATCAGCGGATGGCTGCTCGTCATAGCAATAAAGTCGCTGATTGAAAAATCCTCATTCAATGCAAGAAATATCAAAAAGCTGACAACACATACACCCATAAAGGAAATGGGAAGATATTGAATTACTTTTTTCTTGTTAATTTTCATAATATCTCCTTTGCCTCTGCGGTAGACGGTGTTTTTTTGAAAAATCTTATAAAGAAAGGTAAAGTGATACTGCCCGTCAGAACGTCTGAAATCCCTTGTGACATAATTATTCCCTCAAGTCCAAAGAAAGCTCCTGCTATAAGCAGCACGGGGATAAGCACAGCACCCGAACGCATAATTGCCATAAAAGATGCCATTGCCGCCTTTCTTATGCTTTGGTAAAGCATATTACACGAAACGGATATTGGCAAAAACCACAGTCCGATTGACGCATAACGCAGGGCGGAAGTGCCGATTTGTACAACCTTTGCTTCGTTTTGGAAAAGATATACTATATCGGGAGCAAAAATAAATCCAACCGTTGCAAGAGCTCCGACTGCAAGAGTACCGAACACAAGCAGGAACTTGGTTCCCTTCTTAACTCTGTCATATTCCTTAAGCTCATAATTGAAAGAGCTGAAGGGCTGGTAGCCCTGACCGATGCCGAGTCCCACACACATAACAAATGATGAATATTTCTGTGCTATGCTCATAGCAGCAATTGCCTCTCCACCAAACGGCTTGATAAGGTTGTTGAGTAATCCGTTCGAGATGGATGTGAGTCCCTGTCGAATAAGCGAGGGTAAGCCCATCTTGAAAATATTCAAGTACACTTCCTTTTCTTTTGACAATCTCTTGATCTTAATATGACTCTGAGCATATTTATCGTACAAAAGAATCAAAATAAGAAAACTTAGCATCTGTGAAAGAGCAGTTGAAAGTCCTGCACCGTAAACACCCATCTCAAGGATTTCAATCAGGGCATAGTCCCCGGCAATATTAAAAATACCGCCTGCGGTAAGACCAAACATAGCGTAGAATGCTTTCCCCTCATATCTCAAAACGTTGTTTAACACAAGTGAGCAAATAAGGAACGGGCAGGATATTAATATCCACAATCCATAGTCCTTGGCATAGGGCATTATTTCAGCGGTCGCACCGAGAACCCTGAGAAACGGTTCAAGGAAAATAAGACCGAAGGTCATTAAAAGCATTCCGATTATTCCTCCCGCCAACAGTGCGGTTGTAGTATAGGTAGATGCCTTTTTTATATCACGCTGTGCAAGATATTTGGCAACAAACGTTCCCGAACCGTGTCCAAGCATAAAAGCAATTGCCTGAATAATACATTGAAGTGTGAACAGAATACCCGTTGCCGCCTGTGCGTTATATCCGACAGTGCCGACAAAATATGTGTCTGCCATATTATAGATATTTGTAACAAGCATAGATATGGTGGTCGGTATTCCAAGAGATATTATTATTTTTGATACCGATTGCTCGGTCATTTTTTTATGATATGCTTCTGTTCTGTCCATAGTATCCTCTTAATTGTTTGAAGATAGTAAAGAGGCGAGGAGATGTCTCCTCGCCAAAATTTGAATTTAAAAGCAATTAGATATTCTGATCCTCAAAACCTGTATTGATAAGATCAGTAAGACCTTCTATAGCAAGCTCCTCGTCCTGACCCTCAGCTGTTATAACGATGGTCATACCCTTGGCAATTCCCAAGGAAAGAACGCCCAAGAGGCTTTTAGCATTTACCTTGCGGTCATCCTTCTCTACCCAAATGGAACTGGTGTACATATTGGCCTTCTGAATAAAGAAAGTTGCAGGTCTTGCATGAAGTCCTATTGCATTTGAAATTTTTACCTCTTTAGTAATCATAGTAACGCTCCTAATTTCACTCTACTTAAAATAAAGCAATTTAAATTGCATAGTTTCTTAAGTATAGTATATCAAAATAAGCAGATAAAATCAAGAAAAAGTATTTGTATGATTGCATAAACTTTTGGCGAAAATCATTGATTTTTTAATAATATTGCACATTTTTGCACAAAATTACAATTTTTATCCTATTTTTCAACAATATTTGTTATTCTCAAAGATGTCTCTATATACTCTGTAATAACATCAAGTGTGTGATTGGGAGCGATAAAAACTTCGTCGTTAACCAAAAGCTTACCGTTTATCTGCTTACCCTTGACAACTATATATCCCGTTATTGAGCATCTGTCAGACGAATAAAGATCATTACTTTCGTGTCCGGGATAAAACGCGTGCTTTTTCTCACTTGTTCCATCCTCCATATTTTCAGTATATGTGTAAACAGCCGTGCCGCACACAAAATCCGATCCAAGAGTTCCAAGAACTGTTCCGTCATTTTTAAAACGAACAGTTTCGCCCTCGTGCCCATTCAAAAATGCAAATGATGAGCTTTTAATATCATCTATCTGAAAATATACTCGGTATTCCTTTGGAATCGATGAATCCATGGTAAGCAATGCTCTTGAACCTATACTGATTAAACAGACCAGAACGAGCAAAATTACAATGACGTCAATTACGTTAATCCTATGCTTTTTAGTAGTTTCTTTACGCATTTTGCTCCCTCCTTATTCACTTACCCTGATGCTTACGCATCTGCCGAAAGAGCTGAACATAGGGAATCTCATCTCTATGTCTTTACCAACCAAAAGTTGATAGTCGTGCAAGAAATAACCGATTTCGTCTTTATAGTCACACAGAAGCTCAACGGTAACGTAAACCGTATCCTTAGTGGGATCTTTAACCAAAACCATTTGATTTTCACCCTCAGGAAGTACCCACTCGGAATACTGACGGTTGTTAATCTCAAGAACTCTGCCAACGTCTATTCCATCGGAAACAAAAACAATGCTATCATCCTTTTTTATCGTCTTTCCGTCGGATTTGTCGATTCCTTCAAGCTCAAACACACAAATAAGGGTTTTCTCTTCTATAGCTATTTTATCTTGTATCCAGTCAAATGGATCAACCCAGAGAAATGCTACGCAAGCTACAATAAAAGCGATAAGGACAACAACGAAGTCAACAATATTGAATTTGTGCTTTTTTTGTGTATCTTGATTCATTTTTTTATTATTCATAAAAACCTCCAAGCCACGTTAACGGTCAATTTCAATATCCGCACTCGTCATATTGCTGATTACCCTTGTTGATTCCCTCTCTCTGACATTATTTTTCGAGAGAGAAACAGTAAGTGCAACAACGATCCAAAACATAATAAATACACGAAGTCGGATCGTAGCCATGT
>JAZNWX010000199.1:0-2058 GCA_045593575.1 Eubacteriales bacterium
GGAATACCGTAAACGAGAACACCGCCTGCAAGGTGAAGAGCTTCAAAAATTGTAACCTCATAACCAAGTCTTGCAAGGTCACCTGCACAAGTAAGACCTGAGGGACCTGCACCGATGATGGCACATTTGTGACCGTTTGACTCGGGCTTTGCGGGCTTTTCTATTGCGTGAGCATTATGCCAGTCGGCAACAAATCTCTCAAGACGTCCGATAGCAACGGGCTCACCCTTAATACCTCTTACGCACTTGCTTTCGCACTGTGTTTCCTGGGGGCAAACACGTCCGCAAACTGCGGGAAGGGCAGAGCTTTTCGCGATGATCTGGTATGCACCCTCGAAATCTCTTTCCTTTATTTTCATAATGAATGCGGGAATATCAATAGCAACGGGGCAACCGCCAACGCAGGGCTTATTCTTACAGTTAAGGCATCTTTCTGCCTCGTTAACTGCCTGCTCCTCTGTATAACCAAGAGCAACCTCAAGGAAGTTACCGTTGCGGACCATTGGGTCCTGAACGGGCATTTCATTCTTTTTAAGACTCATATTAGGCATATTACTGTACCTCCTTCTTGAAGAGATTGCAAGTTTCGTCGTGCTTCTGTCTTTCAAATCCTTTGTACATTGATGAACGCTCAATTGCTTCGTCAAAGTCAACAAGGTGACCGTCAAAGTCGGGACCGTCAACACAAGCGAACTTTGTCTGACCGCCAACAGTAAGACGGCAACCGCCGCACATACCTGTTCCGTCGATCATAATGGGGTTCATTGAAACCACTGTGGGAATACCGTATTCTTTTGTGAGCTTGCAAACAAATTTCATCATTACAAGGGGGCCGATGGCGATAACCTCATCGTAGTTATGACCTTCTTCAATAAGACCGAGAAGGGCATTTGTAACAAGACCCTTTGTTCCGTGGGAACCGTCATCTGTCATTACTTCAAGAACGTCGCTTACTGCGTTAAATTCATCCTCAAGGATAACGAGATCCTTATTTCTGAAACCGATGATTGAGTGAACCTCGGCACCGAGAGCGTGGAGCTTCTTTGCGATAGGATATGCAATTGCACAACCAACGCCGCCGCCGATAACCGCAACCTTTTTGAGTCCTTCTGTGTGAGAGGGAACTCCAAGGGGGCCAACAAAATCGTGAATGTAGTCACCTTCTTCAAGGCGATTAAGCTTTTCTGTTGTTGAGCCAACGATTTGGAAGATAATTGTGATTGTGCCTGCCTCACGGTCAAAATCTGCAACTGTGAGGGGAATTCTTTCACCGTTTTCATCAACGCGAAGAATAATGAACTGACCGGGCTCTGCCTTTTTGGCAACGAGGGGTGCTTCAACATCCATAAGGGTTACTGTGGGGTTGAGCACTTTTTTTCTGAGAATTTTGTACATTTTTTCTACCTCTTTTTTAATATTCAAAAGTTAAATTATTGTCAAATTAAGTGTATCGCATACCGATATATTATATTACAATAAGAGGAAAAAGTCAAGACAAAATTGTTACTTTTTTAACAAAAAAATGAATTTTTAAGATTTTGAATAAAAAAGAAGGGCATTTTTAAAGTATTACAGCAAAAATCAACAACAAAAAAGCAGAAAGTTTTTTGACTTTCTGCTTTTTTAAATTAATCATCTCCCTCTGCGTCGTGGGTGTGCTTCAATTCAAAGTGAATAAGGATACTCATAAATGCTCTGAGGGCAAAAACAGCACCAAGAACGAGCAATTCGTCAAGATCGTGAACGATAAGAGTTTTAAGTATCTCGGCACCGAGCTTGAATTCAAGACCCGTTGCAAGTCCCTTGGCAAGATGAGTCTGAATTGCATTGTGACGTTTCATAAAGGTATTCTGAATATATTCCCAGAAAGACTTTATGCACGTCCAGAAAACAATAAAAACTCCCATCAACTCAAGAAGGAAAACTATAATCGGAATCGCAACTGTTAAAATATCGTGAAGTATGTCCATTTTTTCTTCTCCTGAAAATTAATTGTCAACTTATTATAGTTTGTAACTCGAAATTTGTCAAGGTCTATTTTTGTTTTTATTGGTTTTT